>DATEAU010000198.1:0-4469 GCA_035288165.1 Bathyarchaeia archaeon | reverse complement strand
TGAGCCCTGCTTGCCTTAGCCACTCTTCCTGCTCCTTGCGGTCGGCTTCCCAGTGGAGGAGTTGGCGGTTGCCGAACATGGGCACTCGGAGGTTGTCTGTGAGTTCTTCCGTGCTGAGGTAAGCCGTGAAGGAACCGTGCGGAATCAGGACAGCGTTGAGCTTGCGCAGCTTTTCCTGAAGCTTCTCAGCGAGCAGCTCGGTGAAGTCCTCGACCATTATTGTCTCATCCGCAAGCGGGAATTTCTGGTACATTATGGCGTCTTTCGATTTGCAGACGGCAACGGTTCGAAAACCCTCTTCCTTCGCGCCCTTGAAAATATTCAATGAAGAGTGAGAGCCTAAAGTGGCTATGGTTATCTTTTTCTCGTCGTACCTGCCGAGGATTTTTTCAACGTCTTCATACGTTATCATGTTACCACGTCTGCCAGCTTCCCCGCGTTCATTGCCCGCTTAATCTCCATCGCCACGCGCCTGCCAGGACCCACCTCGAAACCATACTTGTACTTCATGTAAGGCGACGTAGGCTCCACACACGGGCAGCCTGGAACGCGTGGGCTAACGTCGAACACGTAGAATTTCAGGTCCTTCGTTACCGCGCCCTGCAATGCAAAAAGTCCAATCATTCCAGGCGGGTATTCTTTCTGGCAGGCTTGGACGAAGCGTTCGCCGGCATCGAAAATCATTTCCAGTTGGCTTTCGCGCATGGTCACGCCCATGTGCCCGATTTCAATGTTCTGCGTAGGCACATTCAGCTCAAGTTGGTCGGTGGCGGGTAAATCCAGTACGCCGTCGAGGTCGGTTTGCACACGCTTATCAAATCCGAGTAGGTCTAGTTCGTCGCTGAGGGGTGACCAGAAAAAGTTGGCGTTGAATTTGGCGCCGACAACGTATTCTTCGATTACGGCTTGTTTCAGCGCTTCTGGGCTTATTATGCACTTGTTTATACGTTCTGAAGCCTTTTTCTCGTATTCTTCTGGGGATGAAGCGTAGAAAAACGCCCGTTCGATTATACGTTCCTTTTCTGAGACTTTCACAATTACCAATCGGTCGATTTCCTTAGGTGACTGGAAGTTTTTTGGCGTTAGGATTCCCGCTTTCTTGAGCAGGTAGTGCTGGTTTCTCGGAGTGTTACGCTCTTCGGTTCGCAGCATGTACCTGTTGCCCAGCAGCGGCACCGTGAATTTTTCCTCAATGTTCTCGTAGCCCGCGTAAACGGAGAAGGAGCGGTTGGGAACGAACACCGTTTGGAGCGAAATGAGTTTTTCCACGTTTTCGGGTTTTACGATGTCTTGGAACTTGTCCAGCATTATGACGTGGTCGAAGAGGTCCTCGTAGTATCTGGTGTAGGTTTTTTCTCTGGCTTTCTGGCAGACGACGACGGTTTGGAATCCTTCCTGCCTGGCGCCCGAAGCAATTTCGAGTGCAGAGTGAGAGCCCAAAACGCCAATATGAATGCTCTGACTATCGTACTTGCTTATTATTTGCTCTATCTCTTTTTTCATCATGCTTTTTCACCTTTCTCCTTTTTGTAATCGTTAATTATTTTTGCCAGTGATGGCACGTCGAAAAACTTTCGGTTAGTCAATTCGTTGGCTGCCGCCATGTACATTTGGCTGATGAACGTTTTAAGCTTCGCGTCGAGTTTCGGAGGCTGGGACTTGCACAAAGATTTCCAGTCGGTTATGCCTTTTGCCTCGGCGGCTTTCGTAGCTTCCTCCACATCCATGAACCAGCTTGTTTTCTTGTAGAATTGCCTCGCGATTTCCTTGCTCACATGAAAGCCTTCGTAAGTGAACCTGCACTCGTCCAGCGTGCCGACGACATCGACAACTATGAGCTTCCGTTCTTCGTCGAAGGCTAACTCGATTTTTCCGTCCTCATTCTCCAACTTTGCGTGGCAAGCCATTTCAGTTATGGCATCATCTACTTTTGAGAGAACCGTTTTAACCGCGATTAATTCCAAGTTAGTTAAACCTGCAATCTTCTTAGCATCTTCCCAAGTCACGTAACGATCAGTCTGTTCCAGCTTCGTGCTGACATCGAAGAGTGGTTTCGTGAAGTGTTCTCCAGGCTTCGGATGATGGTCCAAGCCCAGGTCTTTCAGCGTGGTTTTTCCCTGTTCGAGGCGCTTGAAAACGGAGGAGCCTTCGGGCAACCCGTTTCGGTAGATAATTTCCAAGGGAATAAGACAATTTCTCAGTTTAGGCGTGTAGAAACTATAATTATACTTGAGTTTTCCTGCTGTGGCTTGCGTTTCTGGCTTGTAGACGTTAACCAAGCTGACTTCCATCGTGTTACTTGGCTGTCTTAGCTCTTTGAACTTGACGACTTCTCCATCCGAGTTCACCAAACCTCTGTAATGGGTTTTGACCCCTTTTTCTTCCAACCGTTCGAAGCAGTAGGCGCCCATTAGGCATAGCGCTTGACCTTTGCCTTCGATTTGGTCGGGCATTTCGCCCCAGTCGAAGACGGAGTAGCGGTCCGAAAAATGGAACCTTCCGAGGCCCATCGCAGTTTGCGTCGGCTTCTGAATTACTTCTAAATCTTTAACGCTTCCCATGGGTTATTCCTCATTCTCAACCAGAAGTGTAAGTGTGGATTTATATCGCTTTAGCCGAGGCAACGTCTTAGCTTAGCTGCTTCAAGGAGGGCTTTCCTTGCTTCATCGTCTTCACGTTCTATGTAGGAGATTAGGAAGTTGTTTGTGAAGTTCTCATGTCTTCTTTGAGTTGGATTTCTCGGCCCGAGCTTAATGCCGAGTTTTTCTTCGGTTGCTTTTAGGTCGTTCATAATCTTTGCAATGGCGGTCTTGAATTGCTCTTCATTCATACCTGCTCTTTCAGCTGTTTTTTTAAGCATTTCCATAAGCAAGTTAATATTTTCCCAAGAAACGTATTCACCGACAAGGTTAAGGTCATGTTCCATTTTCACGTAGTGTTTCTGCACCAGTTCCCATTCTTCATCGTTTAGCTGGGTTAAACTTTTCATTCCAATGAACTCTGGTGGTAGCCCAACGCTGTAAAGTGCGGCGGCAAAGGAAATCGCTCTGGGTAGGCACACGCCTGCCACGCATCTGCTATAGCCGAAAAGCCCTATGTGGAGTTTTCTGGCTCTTCTTTGCGGAACATAAGCAGCAATGCTGTTCACGAATGGAGCCAAAGCCTCAATCGTACCCTCGTATTGGAGCCTGCATTTTCGGAGTATCCCCAGTAGAATTTTTTCTTCGTAAGGCTCTATGATTGTAGGTTCACCGTTTGGAAGTTTTTCATTGAGACTTTTCACGCATTCCTTCACCTCTTCCATGGGGTAATCGTATCTTAAGGCGGATTGGATGGTGACTGTTGATATCCCTCGGTATTCCTGCAGAAAATTTTCAAGATTTTCAGGTGATAAGTGTCCTCTGAAAGGTTTTGATCCTACCCCGATGATTGGATGTATAGGTATCTGTTTGTCTTTCTCTATTTTTTTCATCTTTGAGAGCGCTATTTTCGAGAGCAAAACTGCACATAAAAGCCCATAGTTAAGCGCTGGATCAGATCGTGCAATGAAAACACGGAGGTACCCGGGTTTTGCAGCATCTATATACGGCTCAATTATGTGGTCGATGGCTGAGAGGCTATCGTAATCCTCCACAAGCGGAATCACGTTAATGCTTTTAGGCTTAAAAGGACCAATCCAATCTTCCACTTTCGTGGACTCGTCAAGCATAATATCGCCATCATTTCCGATTGATTTTTCGTAGTAGTTGTGGAGCATGATAAGTTCTTTGCTGTCAGTTGTGAGGGGTAAAATTACTTCGAATATGGGGCTAACATCTTTTTTGTAGAAAGCCGATGCAACATCATAGGCTACGGGTATGTTCTGGAGCGTTTCAACGACAATTTTCCTTTCAACAATTTCGATTTTTGGGTTAGGAATTCTATAAGTTAGGAAAATTTCTTCACCTAAAGTGTGGTTAAGGAAGTACTCCATATTTTTGCCTAACAGCTTTCTTACAACGCGAGTGTCGGTATCCTTGCCTTCAGAGTCCCACATCACCTCTTGACATCCGAGAGTTTCGTAAGCAAGATGCGCCTCGTAAATCTCTGCGTTACCATTAATTATTTCTCCCTCGCACCACTCTGGAACATTTACGTTGTCCGGGTGCTGAGTACACATTGTACGCGGTATTTTCTGCCGTTTGCCAAATTCGAGTTTCATAAGTTACTCTCCAACACGTAATTTGTGTAAGACCTTTTATGCAATGCGGTACCCATCTATTTTAACTTTCTAAATGGCTCAACGGGTTCCGAGGTCGTTTCTGATCACTAACTGGAACTTGTCGCAATCTTAATTTTGCAAACAGCTTTTGCCAAAAAGACAAAAATGGAAGAAAGGGATATACGTCGCCTCAGGTAGTCACACAATATTATGCTTAAAGTGAGCCGCGGAAAGTTTGCAACAGCCATCAACTGTATTGATGGAAGAA
>DATEAU010000197.1:0-3901 GCA_035288165.1 Bathyarchaeia archaeon | reverse complement strand
GATGCCGTCCACGACGTAGCTGTTTGCAGTGTGCATCTTGCTCGTCAAAACCGTAACGTCAAACCCACGTCGCAGCAGCCGCTTTCCCTGCTCGTAAACAACCCTCTCAATCCCGCCAACGTGCGGCAGAAACGTGTGCGTAACAATGCAGAGACGCTTCGGAACCATGACGTTTCAACAGCGCTACATCCTCAACCCGCAAACTATTATAAACTTACGGTGAAAACTCACGAAGGAAGCCAAAGTTGTTTAGCACTCAGGTTGGCGTTCACAATCCTGAGTAGAAGCAAAAAAGATCCTGAACGTCGACAAAAAAAGGCTTTTGCTCTCATTCTCTTTTTTCCCTTCATTTTATCACAAAACTCGGATAAGTTTCGCAAAAACAAGAGATATACCCGTTTTTTTTTCTGAGGTGTGCTCGGTGAAGTTCTGTATTTGGGATGAAGCAGCATATTGTCAATCGTTTGGGCGCTTCTTCAACGCTTGGCAATCTTCAGGCAAGAAAAGGCTAAAACAAGAAGTAGTAGTCCCAGGTTGATTTTCAGGGTGGACTACTACTTCTATTCCAAGGCGCGCAGGCGGATTAAATAATTGTAGCCTATATTAGGAGAGCCTGACCTCGTCATTTTGATGAGAAATGGAGAGATCAGGATCTCCAAAGCTTCTATTCGAAAGCTTAGATTTAAAACCTCTTCACTCCATCCTCTGGAAAAACCTACACCTCGAAGGAGCAGGACGACCAGTAGAGTACGATCCAAAATGCGACCTGCGAGCCCTCATGCTACGTCAACTAGAGCAGATACCCTACATCAAAGACTTAGTTAAACGACTCCAAAGAAGCAAAGACATGCGATCTGCCTGCGGATACGACAATAAAGTACCAACCGAAGCTCACTTCTCCCAGATGAAGAAACGCATAGGCGTTGAAGGATTCCGTGCCATAGAAGAATGGCTACGCCATAAGGCACTCAGGCTAAGAGAAAGCCAGCCCCTCTCCGCCGTCGGCTTAATCCAAGCAGCCTGCGTGGACGGCACAGACCTTCCCGCATGGAGCAGTCGAGACCCACATGACACAAGTCGAGGCCTTGGAGATCCGGATGCTAGGCTTGGAAGGGGAAAGAGGCTTCATCTTGGGTTACCAGTCGCTTTTTCTAGTGGACATCGAAGGCTTCCCACTTGGCCATGTGGAAGCTCCAGCCAACGTCAATGAGAAGATGCTTGTGGAGTCTTTGCTGGATCGGTTGCTTGGTGAAGACATTGAAGTTGAGTTAATGGCGGGTGACAGCCAATTTGAATCCAGCCAAATATTCGACGCCTTAAGTTCAAGGAAGATAAGCGGTGTCATTCCTTGGAGACGGCTTAAGGGACGGGAGAATCCTTCTGATGTGCTTTCTGTGAAGGACCGCATTGATGTGGAGGGTCCACAGTATCTTCGTGTGGTCTACAAAATGTTGAGGGCTAAGTCTGAAAGCTTAAACGGCAGAGTCAAAGCCAGGTTAGCCTACAGTAGGTTAACTTGGCAGGGTCTTGGGAACGCTTGCATCCATACTTGTCTTGTGTTCTGCGCAGTCTACGCCGTGGTCATAGCGGCTGCCTTCTTGGAAAAACCTGAGCTCCAGTACAGCGTCGCGTACTTTGCATAGAATCTAGAAAGGATGATTAAGGAGAGTTAGCGAAAGCCATACCGTACTATATGGTTAATGGTTGAGGTAATCATCTGCGCTTCCCAGTTGTCATGCCTCTTTCAATATTTGCGCGAGAAGAGACAGTTCTGAGGCACCTTAAAGCATAGACACCGGCTAAAAGAAGCGCGTCCACAACCGAAAAGCAATTATTTAATTTGCCCGCGCGCATTTGCTCGTAGATTTCTTGTCCATCAGCCAAGTAAGGTTCCTGAGTGTATTTCCAAGTTATTATTGTGCCCCACTGTTTGTTTTGCAGGTTCGCCGCTCCCCTCACGAGACCGATTTCCTGAGCCACGGTGTTGTTCCAGCCAAGTTGCGCCAGAACCACATCGTATCCACCGAGATAATCCCACCAATAAAGTCCATAATCAGAAGTAAACACCTTAGATGACGTCTGACTGTGCAGCCACTCAACAGGACGACTGGTCCCAGCTACAAATAATTCCGCAGCTTGATCGTAGGTCTTTAGCGGTCGAGAATCCCACAGAATCTGGTAGGTGTCAAACTTGGAAGTATCATTTTGGGCAACCGAACCACGTCGGGTACCTGGGACGGACAGAACTGTGCCGTTTGGATAGAAGGTTGAGGTCCCATTGTCAGTCTTGACGATTGTGCCATCCGCTTTGTAAGTGACGACGTAATGCTCGGACCACTCCAAGTTAACGGTCGAATGGTATACCTTGAGGTCACCCTCAGCTATTTTGTAGATACCTTCTTCGCGAAATTCAACTTCGCTGTCGAGCATCTTTCCGCCGGGTTCATCGCCAAAGTAGAATCCTAAAAAGTGGCTGCCCCACCGATTCCCAATTGTTCTGAGAAAGGCTGTTATCACTTCTCTATTTGATGAGTATGAGCCAAAGTAAACGATGGCGCTTAATCCAGAATTAACTGCGTAATCGCAGATGTCGACAGTTGCTGTCATGTTTTCCTGCAACTTTCCAGACTGCAGAACAAAAAGATTTGTGTAGATTTTGACTCTGTCGATTAGGAGTTTGGCTTCGGCGGTTGAGCTTCCACAGTAAGTTACTCCAACATAGAAGGACGCCTCTTCGGCAGAACTCACGATTGAGGAGGGAGAATCACTCGTGAGCAGAAAAGCCGATATCAAAACTGCAACAACAATCAAGACAGCCGATGAAATGACCATCACTCGTCTCAGCGCTTTTCCCCCATTCACAATAAGCTCGTTTGTTCTTAAAAACTCCGCTTCGCGCCATGAAAATGGCTTATTGGAAAGAAGTTTTGAATGTTTCGAAAACTTCTGTTTTATCGCGTTCCTTTGAGATATTTCTCCACTTCTTTTTCAGCGTTGTCGGCTTTGATGAATATTGGCACGTTCTCGATGCCTGTCGCGATGTAGCTTGATAGGAGCCATTCGCCGGGCGCGAACTCCAGCGTCTTTTCAAGGATGCCTTTATCTATCATGAACGTCTCGCTCACAAGCGCGCGGTCGTATGGTCTGGGCAGCGTGCCAACGAAGTACGTGTGCAACTGCTGCAACGCGTTCGTGTTCAAGTAAGCAATGCGCTGTGTGGCTATGCATACGCCCAACCCGTATTTTCGTCCCTGTCGAAGAAGGGTTTCAACGTGTTGGCTGCATTTGCCGTCGATGCCGCCCTCTTTGCTGCTGATGAACTCCTGTGCTTCGTCGAATACTACGAGGATGTAAGGTTTCACCGTGAACCTGCGTTTGCGCCTAACGAGCAAGTCCTGCGTGAGACCGATGGCTAACTCTTTAATGATGAATGGGTCGGAAATCGAGAGTATGACGAGGTTTGTGGTCTTGTCTTCTAGCAGTTCACGCATGCCCTCGACCGTTAGCCCAGCGGTGTCTTTCGCGTCTTTTTCTCCGCGTTTCTTGAACAAATCGCTTATGGTGTTCCTCGTGGTAGCCCACGCATAAAGCCCGCTCTTGTCGTTAACCCTGAAGGTTTCCATGGCATTTCTTGAAACCTCATCAATCTGGCTGACAAATTCTTCCGAGACCTCTTGATTCTCGCTCAAACCGTGATTCTCCACGAAGACCCGAACCGCGTCATGAATGGCATCGATGGCGTTGATGTAGTGTGGTCGGCTGACCGAGTCCTTTCGCTGGTCGTCAAGCTCTGCCATAAACTGGCTATAGGTGGGAATAATCTGCTTGGGTTTCGTGTAGAACCCAAGCTTGCCCTGAGACATCAACTCGCGCAACCCAGCCTTCGTTCGCTCATCCGTCT
>DATEAU010000196.1:0-4714 GCA_035288165.1 Bathyarchaeia archaeon | reverse complement strand
CTGTTTTATGGGCAAAAATTAATTTATCTCCAGTAAGTGGTTATGTGCTATGTCGCGTTGATATAAATGAAGATTAACATAGATTATAATCGTGTGGCTAAATTCTACGATGGAATGTTATTCTTTGTTGAGTGGTTTGTTTCTAAAAAACGCCAAGAACTTTTACAGCAAGCTGAAGGTGTCATTCTAGAAGTTGGAGTTGGCACTGGAAGCAGTTTTAAGGATTATCCACAGGGCAAGCTGATCATAGCTATGGATGCCAGCAAAGAGATGTTACGGCTGGCTGAGAAAAAAATCAGAGCTTACAGCGGTCATATAGAACTGCAAATTGAGGATGCCCAAAATCTGCCTTTCAAGGACGAAACTTTTGACACTATATTCACCTCCCTGGTTTTCTGTTCGGTGCATAATCCCTTCAGAGGGTTGCGTGAAATGCACAGAGTACTAAAGAAGGATGGTCGCCTGCTTATGATTGAGCATGTTAAAAGCGAAAACAGACTTGTTGGTTACATGATGGACAAGTTTAATCCTGTTGTGGCCAAATTTGATAACATAAATAGAGAAACAGTGCATTATTTGCCATTGGCAGGTTTCAAAGTGAAGCAGCAAGAAAATCTCGCTTTTGACATTGTAAAATCTATTGTTGCTTCAAAATAAACCACCAAATTAGTGATGTAGATGCGAGATATGTCTTTAGCAGATATATTTATATTAACGCTAGCATTAACTACGTTATAAATAATTAACGAGGAAAAAATATGGGATTATTCGGTAAGAAATGTGCCTACTGCGGGAAAAAACTCGAAGGCGGTTACGTTACACGAATGGGAAAAGACTTCTGCACTGAACAACACGCTGATGCATACTGGGAGTATAAAAAGAAGGCTGAAGAAGGCAAGAGTGACAGTGGTAGCGGCTGTGGCTGCTAACTATGTAACGTTGAATCTGCGGAGTTTCAGAAGCTGTGGAGTCTATCGAAGAAATTCTTGAGTTCAAACGTGACCACAGTATTGTGATTCTTGCTCATAACTATCAGGCGCCAGAAATCCAAGCCATCGCGGATTTCGTTGGGGACACTTTATGCCTCGCCGTTAAAGCTAACGACATAGATTGTGATGCCATTGTTTTCTGCGGACCCGACTTCATGGTTGAAATGACTGCTCTACTTAATCCGGACAAGAAGGTTGTTTACGCCAACCCTGCTGCACGTTGCCCCCTGGCTGCTATGTGTTCGGCAGAGGATATTGAAATGCTGCGAGAGAAATTTCCCGGTGTGCCAATTGTTGGGTACATGAATACTTCAGTGGAATGCCGGGCGAAAGTGGACATTTGCTGTGGCTCACGCAACTGCGTAGACATCGTTCGAAGCCTAAGCTCAGATCAAGTCATACTCATTCCCGATGAGAACCTCGCTGCGTATGTCCAACGTTGCGTTCCAGAGAAGAAGATTATTTCTTGGTTAGGCTTCTGCGCTGTTCACGAACGCATCAAAGGAGAAGACATTGAAGATTTAAGAAAACTCCATCCAAACGCTGAGGTACTTGCTCACCCCGAATGCATCCCAGAGGTAATAGATCTCGCCACGGCGGTACTTTCAACTGATGAGATGGTCGAACATGCTATGAGTTCACCCTCAAACGAGTTCATTATAGTAACTGAGAGTGAGTTAGTTCATCGCCTCGTCAATGCAGCACCAACGAAGATGTTCTATACTATACCGAAAGCAGTGTGTCATACGCAGAAAAAAATAACATTACAGGATGTCGTTAGAGCACTGGAAACTCTTGAACCAGAAGTTAAACTTGACGAGCAGACCGTAATTGATGCCAGACGTCCCCTCGAGAGAATGCTTGCCATAGACGCATTAAGGCATATAAATAGCGTCAAAAGTGAGGGATTATGTGTTTCCGGTTCACTGCAATGAAGTCGGCGTTCGAAAAGTTGAGTTCAACCTCGGCGAGGAAGAGATCCGCCAAACGGCAGTTGGCAAACTGGTTTACTGGAAGACCCGTTACCTTCTCTTGACAAGTCGCGACGAGTGGGCGATAATCAAAGTTAGATCCGAGGGCTCAGGTCTTTTCAGACAAGTCAGCCAAATCGACATAATCGTATTGCCTAAAGATATTGAGTACGTTGAAAACTCATTGTTGAATGTCTTGAGCGTAAGTACGATGGCTCACGTGGCTTCAAAGACAAGTAAACGCGCTGTAATTGTCAAGGGTGCGTTCGATCACGTGTCCTTTATTTTAGGTGAAACAGCTATTGTCTTAAATGTTTACGATGTGGTTCCGCCAAAGCCTTCCAAACTAATTGACCTAACCGAGAAGACGTTAGCGCGGGAAAGCATAGATAGGCCCATAATCTTGATACCGAAAATCTTAGATCTTCACACTTTAGTGAGCCCGAAGGATGAAGTGGTCATGTTGCCCTGTCGCACCTCTGGCGTTAATTTGAAACAGAGTAATCAAAGGGTTCTTTTCCTCGATGAGGCTCCAACTCTGTCACGCTCTGAAGCAAAATCTGTTACTTTGGTAGGTTGTGATCTTTCGCGCAAAGTTTTTACTTCCCATTATGGGGTGTTGCCTAAGTTCCGAAACATATGCCCGAAAAAATGGGCTTTGAAAGAAAGTTCTGACGAGTTGAGCCTTTGTTTATGTTGCCTTGAAGATAGCGATTTCAAGCGAGAGGGCAACCTATTGGTGTTGCCCTGGGGAGTAACATCTAAACAAGTGGAAGCAGCTGTCAAGAGTCTCTGGGACTAAAATAGAATGATATCAAGGCTCTATTTAATCGTCAAAAGCTCCACAGCAACTGAAAAACTGTTGGACTTGGTTTGGTAGAGTTCGCTAAAGCACCACTGTTGCCTTGATGAAACGTATCCAATAATGTTTTCTTGATTTTCCGAGGTTCAGAACATGGATGGTGGGGCTGCCCGGATTTGAACCGGAGTCTATAGAGCCCAAGTCTACAAGCCTAGACCAAGCTAGCCGACAGCCCCGCTGAAATCTCAGAGAAACATAATTTCGGTTGAATCATAAAAACCTTAGCTAGCACGTTAAATTAGAAATCTAACTAGTTACAGCGTAGTGGCTGGTGGATACGCGAAAAGAGAAATGCTGGGCACATTGTCATCCTGTAATGAAGGGGATGAAGGGGATTATAACTGTCATCACTAGAACAAGAACCAAAGCAGCCGTTACACCCATAGTTATTGCAGTAACTAGCTTTTCGTTTTCTTTTCTGTGGATAATTCTCTTCAACGCAATATTGAATATTCGTCCTCCATCCAAAGGATAAATGGGCAAGGCGTTGAACACTGCAAGATTAACGTTAACGAACCATAACCAGAAGAGCGCATTTGCCCAGACATGCCATTGCGTTCCCAGCCAACTATGTGTGTAGAAAGGAATTAGAGAGTCTGAAAATGGGACTAAACCTGAAGCTAAAGCAGGCGGAACCAAATAAATGAAAAGAGTCTCAGGAGCTACAGTTCGATAGGTTCTCAGCCGTTCCTCAGTAAGTAAATCGCCTACCCTGATTCCCATGGCGGTGCGGTTTTCAGACACCGTCAAATTCACGTCGTTAGAAAATCGACTCTGCCAACTATCACCCCTAGCCACAGTCACCTGTACTATGTCGCCCATTGTCTTATTATCCAATAATATCCTCAAATCGTCGGTGCTGTTAATCCTAACATCATCTATTGAAACAAGCACGTCCTTCGGTAATAATCCTGCAGCTTCAGCAGGCAACCCTTCCGTAACCTCAGAAACGTACACGCCATCGATAACTGGCGCCAATCCGCCAACAATTACTAAAAGACCAATAAGGCATACTGCCGCCACGACAACGTTACCGCCGACTCCAGCAGCCATAACCCGCGAAGAAACCCTTCCTGAAACCTTCTTAAGTTGTTCCTCATCCACATCCACAAAAGCGCCAATTGGAACAAACAAGAAGAAAAGCAAACCGCTCGACTTAACTTTCAACCCGAGACTTCGAGCAGCAACCCCATGCGCACCCTCATGAATCACAATCGCACAAACTATTGCAAACCATCCGTACAACAAAGGCAAGAACGGATTAATCCCCGGCAAAAGAAGATACCCTCCAAGGCCCACCTCACGGGCTGCAGCGCCAGCGGCAGGATTCCAAAGCAAAACAAGAAGACTGTTAATAACCAAGTAAAGCCCAACGCCAGCCACAATGGGCACTATAGCAAGAGCCACCCAGGAAGCGAAACGTGAAAAGCGAAAAGCACCAAGCCTAGCAAAAACTCTTGTAAATAATTGCGTTCGCACTGTCAAAATAGGAAAACTAAACTCGACTCTCCGCTGCTTCTCATCCTTTTCTGCTTCTTTACCAGTCAATGACTCCACCAAGCATTTACTGTCATAAATCAACGTTCACCGTCATATACATTTAGTAAAAAACGCGGCATACGCAGGACAAAGAAAACAGCGGACGACAGGGTCTAAACCAGAAGATTTCCAACCGTTACCGTAATTCTTAAATGTTGCTCATCCCACTTAGTGTGGTGGGAAACATTGGAAGAAGTGCAACTTAAAATAGACTCGAAGGGTCGACTTTGCATTCCAGCGGAGATACGAGAACAGTTTGGAGAGGTAGCTACGCTTAAGAAGACTCCAGAAGGCTACCTTATCGTGCCTGGGAAGCAAGCGGATTTTCTTGAAGAGTTCCGCAAAATAGTCAC
>DATEAU010000195.1:0-5173 GCA_035288165.1 Bathyarchaeia archaeon | reverse complement strand
TGAGGCTCCGCAGACCGCCACGAACTCGCCGCAGAAAACGTCAAGATTTAGGTCTCGCAAGACTTCAACTTCAGCTTCGGCCATTTTGTAAGTCTTATTTAACGAACACATTGAGACGGCGATCTCATCGGTTTTCGTCAGAACACCTCAAGACACAAGGCACTAAACATGGTATTGACGCGATTGGATAATATGTTTTGAGGTACTGTCATGTCAACTTTCCAACGTTACACTCGTAGAGTTCTGCTGGAAACGCTTTTACCCCTCTATGAAAGCGCAAATTGTTAAACCAGTCTCTGTACTCGTTTATTTGACCTTTGAGCCATCCAGGGAACTTGCGCAGAGGATTAATGAATTCTCGATTGAGGTTTTGGATGCATCGTTCAACCTTGCCCTTGTCCTGAGGATAAGAAGGATGAGCAAACTGAGCCTCAATACCATGCTGACTACACCAGTTCTTCCACTGATCCTTAAACTGCGAGCCATGATCAGACAAAATAGCCTTCGGAAACCTCTTCTGCCTCTCTAAAACAGCCACTGTTTGAGCCGTCGTCAACTCATGGTCAAACTGCTCAGCCGCAATAATGAACCTGCTGTAGTCGTCGATGCAGACTAGAAACCAGTGTTTCTTGCCTTGTACGCTGAATGGACCTTTGAAGTCTATCTGCCAAAGCTCGTCAGGTTCTTTAGCCCTAAAGAATTTCCAGCGCTTAAACTCATGCTGGTAGCCGTTTTGATTGTTCCTTGCAAGGACGTTGTTTATGGTTTCTCTGGAGAGCACTACGCCTTGAATACAATTCACAGATTCCAGGATGAAGCTTGGCAGGTTGTAGAGGCCTTGTTTTATGCGTGCGGTTCCCCATTTGAACGTGGTTCTCAGTTTAAGAATTGAAAGCTCAACTTCTAATGTGACTTTGCACTCTTTAGGCTGCCGTGGCTTGTCTTTGAAGGTTTCTGTTCCTCGGTGCCTGCCTCTTGTTAACCATCTGTAGACGGTTTGTCTGGTGGTGTTAAACATTTCTGCGATGCTGGTGACTGTTAGATTTGTTTTGGCCAGCTTTCTGAAGGCTCCCCTAATGTCAGGAGATAGCCTCACATCATCACCAAACAAACAATTATGCATTCACTAAGAATAAGAGTGTAACGTTAGCAAGTTGACTTTACACTTGCGCAAGTATTATATCCCAACCGATTTATATTTAAGATTGCTAGTTTGAATGGTGAGTTTAACCGAGGTCCTAGGGGGAGTCGTATAAGTTGAGTGAAAAAGACATCACAAAGTTTCTTCAGGGACTCGGTTTTTCGAAGAGAGAAGTTCAAATCTACATGTTTCTAGCCAAGAGTGGAGTGCAATCAACCAGCTTTGTAGCCAAACGACTGAAAATGGAAAGAGTCCAAGCTTACCGGACTTTCAAAAAACTCCAAGAAAAAGGATTCATCGAGGCAACTCTAGAAAGACCAACACGCTTCACGGTCGTTCCCTTTGAAAGGTTATTAGAAACGTTTATCGAGACAAGAAAAAGCGAAGTAACCAACCTTAGCGAACAAAAAGACGCCCTATTGACGGCATGGCGAACGGTCAGCGCCCCCGAATCAGAGTACTCAGTTGCAAAGTTCTCCATCGTCACAGGAAAGAAAAAGATACACGTGAAAATGCTAAACATGATTGAAGAAGCCAAGAAAGGAATCCTCGTCTTAACATCTGGGTCTAGTTTGATCCAAGAGGACTTGGCGGGAGTTTTCGATGCCGTTGAACACCCGTCCCATAAACGCACAATCCGATTGAAGATTTTGACCGAGATTTCGCCTGAAAACCTCAAGATAGTGGAGCGAATGGATAAGAAATTCTCAGCTGGGAAAGCAGACATCGAATGCCACCATATGCTCTTGGGTAACAAGCTGTTCCCCAGCTTCCTAATCAAGGACGATGAGGAAGCCATCCTCTACGCCATGTCTGGGGACGCAACTTCAATGTTAATGCTCGAGGATGAAGGTTTGTGGATTAACGACCGCATGTTCATCTCTCTTCTAAAAGGCTTCTTCGGACAGATGTGGCAGACTTCAGTCGATGCTTCCCAACGGATAGAAGAGTTGAAAACAGGAATCCCAGTGGGCGAGACAACGGTCATTAGGGACCCTGAAGAGGCTTGGAAAAAAGTCTCAAAAATTCTTGAATCGGCAAAAGAAAGCATTTTTGCAATCACCTCTTCACAGGGCATAAACAACATTGCAGAGAACGACATATTCTCCAAACATTGCGCAAGAGGAGTGAAATGCAGGTTGATGGCGCCGCTGGACTTAGATAACTTGGAAGCCGCCAAGACGCTTGCGCGTTGCTACGAGGTCAAGCATGTCCCGATCAACTTCTTGACGATGATGCTCGTTGATGACAAGAACCTGTTCATGTTCAAATCCCCACCGCTAAGCGATTGGACGAGCGATGCACTCTTCTACATGGGCGACACATTTTACACCAACGACCCGAGGTCGATTGAGAAAGTGGCTGAGATGCTGAACGATGCTTGGAAGCGAGGCATGGATATCTCTCAGATAACTTCTCAGCCTGGAATGAAACTGCCAAGTGTCGAAGTCTCAAGCACAGATTCAGTCGCTAAACTTGTCGATGCAATACTCCAACATAATGTTTCGTCTGTTCTCATAACCGAAAACGGCACGCCCTTAGGCGTAATCAGCGACAAGGAAATCCTCAGAGAGATAGTCGAAAAGCAGAAAAACCCAGCAAAGACCGCGGCGAAAGACCTTCAGTTCACGCCACTGGTGGTTCTCGACGAAGCCGAATCCGTGACAAACGCCTTGAAAATTATGCGGGAGAAAGGCGCTACACGAATAGCTGTTGTGAAGAACGGGCAACTTGTCGGCATGTTGACGGAAAAAGCGGTTAAAGGGACAGAGGATTTAGCAGTAAAACCGCGGGTCTCGAAAAAACAAATCTAAAATGCGCAGGCGCTTTTCCAAAAAGTTACTGCAACGTGAAACTCGTGAGGTCGACACCAGTATATAGATGGTGCCCAGATTCTTTGAGCACAACAGTTCTCCACATAAATTCAGTAATGCAAAGCATAAAGCAAAATTCTAGCGAAAGGCAAACGATATTAGTCTTCTAGCTAACCCTTATTCTCGGTGAATGACCACTTTGAAAATTCAAACGCCGATTATTATCGTTAACTTCAAAACGTACTTGGAAGCAACAGGCAAAAAAGCCGTTGAACTTGCCAAAAAAGCTGAGAAAGCAAGCAAAGAAACAGGCGCTCACGTCGTCGTGGCGCCGCAGTTTGCGGACATCGCCGGCGTGGCGGAAGCCGTTGAAATCCCAGTTTTCGCACAACACATAGACGCAGTTTGTCCAGGCGCCTTCACAGGGCACGTACTCGCAGAATCCGTTAAGGAGGCGGGCGCTGTGGGCACGTTAATTAATCATTCTGAGATACAGCTTAAACTGGCAGATGTTGATGCCGTGATTAGGCACGCGAAGGAAAGAGGGTTAATGAGCTGTGTTTGCACGAGTAACCCTGCCATAAGTGCGGCAGTGGCTTATTTGCATCCTGACATAATCTCGATTGAGCCACCTGAACTCATCGGGACAGGAATTGCAGTGTCTAAAGCTCAGCCTGAAGCCGTCACTAACACCATCAAGCTCGTTCGCAAGGTTAACGATAATGCGGTAATTCTGTGCGGTGCGGGAATAAGCCACGGCGAAGACGTAGCCGTAGCCTTGAAGCTTGGAACGCAAGGCATTCTCGTGGCAAGCGGCATTGTGAAGGCAAAAGACCCATATATCGTACTGCGTGAGTTTGTAGATGCAACTAGACTTTAACCCGAGTGACCCTTATTGAGAGTCGAAGCTGAATGCGCCTCATGCCTGCTCTCCAGAGCCATGGCAGAAACTTACATGGCAACAACGAACCCCGCTTTGCGGTTCAGGTGCATTGCAGAAAACATAAAACTGCTGAACAGAGAATTCCGACCAACCACCGTGCCAGCTGACCTTGGCACGAAAAGAGACCGCCTAATCAAACAGCTCACGGGCAACGACGACCCGTACAAGCGAAACAAAAAAAACAGCAACGAAAGAGCCACGAAACTACTTCCAAAAGCCAAAAAATTCGTTGAAACGGGCAACAATCAACAGGAGCGGTTCAAGAAAGCCTGCCTCTGCGCCATCGTCGGCAACACCATGGAATTCGACATCCCGGGCCACACATTCACGTACAAGATCTTAGCTAAGAGTCTCAGGGAAGCCGCAAAAGACTTGGTTGTCGACGATGTTGACCGAGCTTACGAGTTGGCTAAGAAGGCTCGGAGCATACTGTTCTTGGCTGATAACGCAGGCGAAATTGTCTTCGACACCTTGCTGGTTGAGCAACTGAAAAACATGGGCTTAAACGTAACCTACGTCGTGAAGGGAGGACCAGTGCTGAACGACGCAACTCTTGAGGACATAGCCCCCTCAGGCATGGATAAGCTAGCGGACGTCGTCTTAACAACAGGCACGGATGCCGTGGGTCTCCTGAAGAAGGAAGTGTCGCCAGAATTCCTGCAGGTTTATGATAAGGCTGAACTCGTTTTCGCCAAGGGCATGGGCTACGCCGAAACTCTTACCGAATATAAGCTCACGAAGCCACATTTCCTGCTGTTCAGAACCAAGTGCATTCCGGTGGCAAACTATTTTTGTGCGCCGAGGGAGAAGAACATCGCCAAGCTGATGCCGTAAGATGGAACTGCCAGCCATATCCTTTAGCGCAAAAGAGCTCTCCCGTTTCGAAGAAGCTATACAGAAAGAGTGGCTCTTGACGAATGGGCTTGGCGGATTCTCATCCAGCACAGTTCTAGGCATCAACACGAGGAAATACCACGGCTTGCTCGTGGCAGCGCTGCACCCACCCGGCAACCGAAACGTCTGTCTTGCGAAGCTCGACGAAGAAGTCAAGGTTAACGGAGACGTATACTTGCTTGGAGCGAACGAGTTTCGCGACGCAGTTTTTCCCGGAGGATTCATACACCTGAAGGAGTTTTCAGTATCGCCATTCCCAAAATACACTTACAACCTAAGGGACATCGAAATCCAGAAGACAATTTTCATGGCTACCGGAAAAAACGTCACAATTGCGGTTTACCATATTCAAAACGGAAGCCGCGAAGCTCAAATCAGGAT
>DATEAU010000194.1:0-2814 GCA_035288165.1 Bathyarchaeia archaeon | reverse complement strand
CGGTTTGGTTTCGCCAGAAAATGACAGCAAGATTTCAATGTCGCCCCATCCGCGAGCAGGCGACATTGAAATCTTGCTGTCATTTTCTGGCGAAACCAAACCGGTCATACTCTGGGCTGACGTGATGAAGAAGTTTAACGGAACTGTGCTGGCGATAACTGGCGCAAAAGAATCCACGCTAGCGAAGAAAGCAGACCTTAAGATAATCTTAGAAGAAGAAGTCAAAACGGGCGCGCCGCGAAGATTCTATACCAGAGCCGCATACGCTTTGAGCCCCATACCCGTTAAGTTGGCTGAACGACTCGCGCAAAGAGGGTTAAGGCTACCAGAATACATAATCAGCTGGTACCACTCCGTAACGCAATAGCAAAGCTGATCTGGGTGAACAGGCATGGACCCGATTCAGGCAACAATCCTCGGCTTCATTCAAGGCGTAACAGAGTGGCTGCCAGTCTCCAGCACGGGGCACCTCAGGATTGCTGAGCACTTCTTCGGCTTAGCGGTGCCCTTACTGTTTGATGTTATTTTGCATTTTGGAACGCTCATAGTGATTCTCCTCTTCTTCCGCAAAGACATCAAGAACATTCTCGAAGCGCTCGTTAAGGGAGACTTCAAATCAGAAAACGGCAAACTAATTCCCCTAATCATCGTTGGAACCGTGCCTACAATCCTCATAGGCTTCTTCCTGGGCAACACGTTAGACACGTACTTCAGCAGCCTCTCAGCGCTGGGCGGCGGCTTCATCGTCAGCGCCGTTGCATTGTACGGTTCGAAATTTGGAACTGAACAAAAAGAAAAAATCACTTACATTGAAGCCCTGCTAATCGGCACGGCACAAGGCATAGCTATAATTCCAAGCATTTCACGAAGCGGCATGACAATTGCAATCGCGCTCCTGCTTGGAATAAGACGAGAAAAAGCGTTCAAGTTCTCTTTTCTGCTTTCCGTTCCCTCAATCATCGGCGCATTGGGCTTGACTTTGTATGAACAGAGTGACCTGTTGATTCTTGCGGGCATTGGCTTAACAGAAATCGTCGTCGGAGTCGCCGTTTCAATTGTCGTTAGCTTTTTGGCGCTTAAGCTTCTCTGGCGCACGTTAGCCAGCAGGAAATTCCATTTCTTCGCCGTCTACTGCGCCGCGGTTGGCGTGTTGCTTATTGGGTTAAGCCTCGTTGGGTTTTAGCCAGAAAGGCTTTCCCGACAGAAAATCGGTTAGGAACTCCGCGAACGCACTGTTGCAGGAGTAAACGTTTAGGACCTCGCCGTTAACCTTAATGTTGAATTCTTCTTTGAGCGCCTCCGAAATCAGCTCTGCAACGCCAGCGTTCCTACCGCCATCCTTCAACTTCTCCGTCAAAAGCTCAACCGCATCAGTGTGTTTCCTCTGGATCTCAACTAGCCATCTTCCGTCTTCAATGTAAGGACCCGAAACCACGCTATTGTTATCGGCATACTTGGAAAGAAAATTCTCACATTCATTTTCACGCTCTAAAGGCGGTCCCAGATGCTTCTTGGCGCCTGCTAGAACCCGCTGTTCAAGCTCGAAGACGAATGCGGTGAGAGCTTTCTCGTCGCTCCACGCTGTGTCCCTCAGGACTCTGAAGTCGTGAAGCTCAAGCAGCTTCCGCAAGGCACGCTGGGTTCGGTAAAGCTGCCCCCAAAGAACGTCAGGAACAGCGTTTACGGCGTTGAAGGTTAAGAACAAGCAGTCTGAACCGCGATGCTCCAGATGCCGTTTCATTTTTTCGCCAGACAATGCTTTGGTTTTCGGGGGAAAGAAAAACTGTTTTCTCGGCGCTTTAAGGAACTCTCTCGCTGCGGCGACCAGCGTGTAGATTTTCTGAGGTTTGACCGCAGAAGCCACATTTCTCCCCTTATCTACAGGGTCAACAATAACGAGGGGTTCGTTGAACAGGAGCCTGAGTTCTTTCTCACGTTCCGCGTAGTAATTTTCAATATCAACAACCATTTTCGGCGTGCATTTGGCGAACGATTCCAAGGTCTCGACGAAGGAACCGTAATGAATTATCAAGATTTCGCAAAGGTAGCCGCTGAAGCCGCCCACCTTGATTTCGGCACCGTAAACTCTGATTCCCTGCAGGAACCTTTTCAGCAAGCGAACCTCGCCGCGCAAGCTCAAGTTTAAGTGCTTATTCACATAGTCCGTGTGGAACGGCGTTCGATCCGTGGCGCTCAGCCATTCTCCGCGTTCAGCACAATAGCAGGGCACGATGTTCACCCTGAAGTCGTCAACGAACGCCTCCAAGTACGGGTGCTCAGCGAAACGCTCCACCTGTCTTGAGCCTTCAGTGGCTTCTCGGGCGATTTCCAAGCTTACCGTACCAAGCGTTTTCCGTGGAATAGTAGGCGGCAGGCACATGAAAACATCGATGTCGGGCTCCTCTTTCAGCCACGTGTCCTTCGCCACGGAACCTTCAACGCGGACCACGGCTGGTATGCCCTTTTTGCTGGCGGATGCTGCGACTTTCCGTTCCAACTCATTCGCTAGTGCCCAAATCCTTTTTCTGTCCTGCTCGGTGGGGCTAATTTTCTCCAAGACTTCACTGCAAACTTGCTTGATTTTGCTCTGCCTAGCTCTTTCTGTCATTGCCCTGGACAATACTCCTTCAATGTCGAATACGTCGGACCCTTAGGCGATAATGCGCTTTTCTTGAGCCGGAAGCACTCAGCCTTAATGGTTCCGAATTCGTAATCAGCGTTCTTTGTGATGAACTCGGCTAGTTGCGCTTTGTTTCTTCCCGACCGCACACGGGCAATCGTCAAATGCGGGCTAAAACCCTTACTGTCAGGCGC
>DATEAU010000193.1:0-29000 GCA_035288165.1 Bathyarchaeia archaeon | reverse complement strand
ATCATGTCAATGCCCCACGTACTAAGCAAATACCCAAAGGCAAAACTAGTCATCGTCGGCGTCGGAGACCTCCAAGAATACCTGACGAACCTAACACGTACCATGCGGCTGGACGATTACGTGCGTTTCCGCTTCGACTTTATCCCAGAAGAAGAACGAATTCAACACTACGCAGCCTGCGACATCGCGTGCTTCCCGAGCTTTTACGAACCCTTCGGCATCGTAGCTCTAGAAGCAATGAGCATGGAAAAACCAGTAGTCGTCGGAGCAGCAGGCGTCAGCGGCATGCGCGAAATAGTCATCTGCTGCAGCGAAGAACAATGCGGTTACCACATAGATCCAAATAATCCCTCCGATATTGCATGGGGTATAATGAGCGCTTTGGAAAGCCCTGAAAAACGGAAATGGCTGGGAAAGAACGGCAGAAAAAGAGTTCTCCAAGAATTTACGTGGAGCAAAATCGCCGAGAAAACACTTGTGCTTTACGAACAAATGTTAAAGCGCTGATTATCGTCAGCGTATGGTGAACAGTTGAAAACCTCTCCTAATGAACTTAAGTGTAGAGTGGCAACAGAAGCCGCCACCCTTCTTTATTATGGTGCCGAAAGAGAGTATAAGCAAGCTAAACTGAAAGCTGCAAGAACCTTCGGCGTCCACTTTCTCCCATCAAACCGCGAAATCGCTCTCGAACTCGATAGGATTGCCGAAGAAAACGAAGGCATAGCCCGAAAAGAACGTCTCGTTCAGATGCGCAGAGAAGCCCTAAGAATTATGACTTTTCTCAAGGCTTATTGTCCGCTGCTGATTGGAAGCGTATGGAGGGGAACAATTCGAAGAGGAAGCGATATCGATGTAGCCATCTATCACGGTTTGCCCGAGGAAATCCCAGCCCTTCTGGCGGCACATGGTTTTAAAGCTTCCAAGACCGAGTGGGCTACGGTGACTAAACATGGAAAAACTGAAACTAGCTTTCACATTACCGTCATAACACCTGACAAGCACACAGTTGAAATCGTAGTGCGCACCTCAGAGGAGGCAAACAGAAAAAGGAAATGCGAGGTTTTCGGAGATGAAATCAAAGGACTCAACATTCAAGAACTAGCCAAAGTCCTTGCCGAAAACCCTGTGCGAAAGTTCATACCCGATTAAGCACTCTAAATCGTTTTCACTTCTCATTCAACGTATTTCTTAATTCTTAGGGGAAAAAAGCACTTAAGGATGAATTCCAAGATTAATACGGACACGGCGATGGAAAAGAAATCTTTCAAGAAAATGTTCCCAAACTTATCCAAAGAGCTTGAGGGCGAAGAAAACAAAGTCAAGATTGACGCTGTCCGAATCAATTCTGAAACGGCTGGAAAAACGTTTTGCGATAAACTTCACAATTTCAATCCTACCGTTGTAGACTTTATTCGCCGATGCGACACGGAAGAGCAAGCGGAAACTATAATCGCTTTCATGGAGAAAAGATGCGAAATAACTCCGAAGCGAGCCGTACAGCTTAGAACGCAGCTGAAGAAGAAAGGCGTGAGAAGCTTCGGTCCAAAGAAAGAAGACAACTACTATTTCAAGCAAGGTGGCTACTGAAAAACTTCCCGCTTCGTCGTAAAAAAGACTTTATTTTTCTGGCTAAACGATAAATAAGTGTGAAGTAATTAAAAATTGTCTTATTCCAAAAGTAAATAAATAAGTCAGATATTAACTAGAGAAACTTGAAATCCGAGGGATTCGGTTGAAAAAGGTCACTTCCATCCTCATTCTCGCCGTTCTATTACTAGCTGTTCTCTCATCCGTTTCCTTCGGAATCAAAACCGCTTCCGCTCAGGCAGCTGGCTATACGATACAGAACGTTGAACATCAAATCGAAATCATGTACTCGGGAAACGTCGTAATACGTGACACCTTTACCGTGAGTGGTCAAATAACCGGAGGTTTCCTAATTGGTTTTCCCTACAAGTACGGCGCTTACCTTCTCAAAGCCGTGGCATTCAGTACAGACCAGGTTTATCCGATGAACTTGGGAGTACGACTTGGCGACCAAAGCGGCTTCTACGGCACCGAAGTTACCTTCCCAGAAGGCTCCCCACAAGTCTTCACAGTCGTTTTCATCCTTGCAAACAACCTTTTAACCAAAACCGCCGAAGGCTTCAGCCTTGACTTCCCAGCGTACCCCAGTCTGGCGCAGGCAGCTTCCCGCTCCAACGTAACCCTGATCTTGCCTGAGGGTTCCACGCTTTTCAACGTCACGAAAAACGATGGCGTCGTTTCAAAGATAACTTTTGTAAAAGAAAACTTGCCAGCTTTAGCTTATTTCCCTGCAACTGCGAACCTTAACATCCCTGCCGCTTTAGTTCGGCAAATAGCCATCACTTCGCTCAACCGAGTTGTAACTTTGGGTCCTGCTGGCGAAATAGCTGTTTCAGACAGTTACCGCATCGTCAATAACTCAACCGACGAAATCGGCTCGCTTAAGCTAGATGTACCAGCTAACGCTTTCAACATTGCTGGAAAAGACGATTTTGGCAGAGCGCTGGCAGTGCAAATTCTTTCGGATAGCCGCAACCCCATAGTTGTGCCAGTTAACGTGACATTGTTGGGGGCATTGCGCGGCGGTCAATCTGGGACTATCGAGATCGATTACAGCTTCCCGATTTTGCCTCCTGAACAGACGCGTTTTGCTTCGGAACTTGAACTTTTTCCTTATTTAAGCTACTATGTATACATCGCTTCCGTCAGCATCGTTCCTCCTGAAGGCGCCCACATCGTGATGCCTTCGCTCTCCTCGGCAGACCCTTATTCAAGTTTGGACAGGGAACTCTTTCAAGAAACCTTGAGAATTAATCGGGAAGGCGTAAGCTACATAGACCGCGATGTTCCCATCGAGAACGTTCTACAGTTCGCCTACGACTATAACCCCCTATGGCTTTCTCTTCGTCCCACCCTATGGGTTTGGGCTCTTGCTGCTGTGGGAATCGTGGTTGGTGCTTTCTTGCGGAGACCCAAGCCTCATGCGCCGCCGAAGATGCAAGTGCCTAAGTTATCCGCGAGTTTCAGCCGAGATCATGTTAGAGCTTTCGTCGAAGCTTACGAGGAAAGAAGCAAAATATCTCAAGAATTAAAGTCCTTGGTGGCCAGAGCTCAGAAAGGCAAGATCCCGAGACGCCAGTACAAAGTGCAGCGCAGAGCATTAGAGCTTCGCTTCGACTCCCTATCCAGGCAAATAAATGAATTGAAGGCCGCTTTCCGCAACGCCGGCGGCAATTACGCAAACCTCGTTAAGCAACTTGATGCTACAGAAACCGAACTCAACAAGATCGAAGCAAACATAAGAAACGCCGAAGCTCGCCATAGAACAGGTGAAATTCCTCTTGAAGAGTACAAGCAAACTTTGGACGACCTCCGCAAACGAAAAGAAAAAGCTGAATCCGCAATCAACGGTATCCTTCTGAGACTACGTGAGGAAATTCGTTAGCTAACCTAAACGCTTTTATTTTACTATTTGATTCTCAATCAAAAATAATAGAGGAATAAACATGATAAAAATTGTAGTGGATACCGAAAAATGCAACGGATGCGAAACCTGCGTAAACACATGTCCAGTAGGCGTCTACGAAGTTAAAAGCGGAAAATCTTCAGCAGCCAAAGTTGAAGAATGTCTCGTCTGCAGAGCATGCGAATGCCAATGTCCCACAGGCGCAATCCAAGTCATTGAGTAAGATTCCGCTTCGTAAGTTATTGATTTAATCGCAGCTTGCGCGTTCTTCTCAAGAGAAGTATCTTTGGATTTTTTTCCTTCTTTCATTCCTTTTCATGGATTTCGTTTTGTTTCATGTAATCCTTTACGGAAATCTTTCGCTTCTTAGCCAGTTTCTTTAGAGCGTCATTTACTCCTGTCGAATATTGAACAGCTTTCTTACGCTTCATCACAATCGAGGCCGGTAACCCCATGTTCTCAGCGACTTTTCTCAAAACAAGTTTTCGAAGCGAAGTCAATTCTCTGTCAATCTTCAACTCCAAGGGTAAGCTCTCAGCGTAGTCTGCAACTTGGTAAGATGCGAAAGGCAAACGCAGTTCCACGCCATGAAAACCGCAGATCTTCTTGTCCCTCTCGATATTGCTTTCGTGAATGCTCGTGACATCGGCAAACATGGTCCTTCTCGTTTTTTCCTCACCAGACAAGCAGTATTCATTAAGGTAGCGTTGGTAACCACCGAAAAGTTCGTCAGCGCCCTGCCCCGCCAAAAGCACTCTGAAGCCTGCTTCCGCCGTTTTCTCCGCCGTCCAGTAAAACGGTATGCCAACGGCTACCTTGACAGGGTCAGGCTCCTCAATCAGCTCAACAACTTCGGCGACAACTTTCGCCACATCTTCTTCGTTGAACAGATGCACACTCAAAGGCAATTTCAGTTCCTCAGCTGCCCTCTTAGCCTCTTCAGTTTCAGCCTGGTTCGTCAAGCTCACATGGACAAGATGAACATTTACTCGGCATTTATTCGCTAGAAACGCAACCAAACTGCTATCTAATCCTCCAGAGAACGCCACCGCGGCTTCCTTCACGTCCCGAACACGCAAGCGAACCGAGCGTTCCAGTAACCCTTGCAGAGTCTCGGCAGCGTCCTCCATCGTTGTTGGCTTCGGCTTTTCGTAAGCAAGAGTTTTGACGGGTCTAAATTTGAATCCTTCTCTACTAACCACGGCAATATGCCCTGGCGGGAATGAACATGGTTTTTCGATTCCGAGTTTCCAAAGGATTTTCCGGTTAGAGCCAAGCGCCGCGTGAACATCGTTCTCTCCGTAGTAAAGTGGTTGAACGCCCACTGGGTCTCTTGCGGCTAGGATTCGGTCAGGTTCGGCTATCACAAGGGAAAAATCGCCTTCAGCTTTCTCAAGCAACGATTCAATCGCTTTCTCGCGCTCTATTTGGGGTTTCTTGGATATGTTCTCAGCAAATAGTGTTCGTGCGTTCGGTGAGTATATTCTTCCTTCAAAAGCAAACGCTACGTGTTCATTCTTCATTAATTGAATTGAATCCTGTAGGGGCGGTTCTGAGAAAACACTGGCGATGGTTACTGGCGAGTGCATATCTTTGTTCTGTAAGCGAGAAACGTCCTTTTCCATCATGAATATTGATGGTGATGCTATGCCGAAACACCCCGCTTTCTCCACCTGCAACAACTTGAGCGCTGCCAGGGCTGCTTTTGGTGCTTCGTCGCCTTTTTTGTCCAACACTGCAATTGTGATTCTCATTTCAGAGCTCCTTGCATCATATCTATTGGTATTGCATTGGCAAAACATTAATCTTTAATCTGCCTAACCTTCTGTCGAGGTTAACGAATTGCCGATTCTACCCATAGACACAGGAAGATACGGGACAGATGCGATGCTTGAAGTCTTCGAGGAAGAAACACGCCTTCAGAAGATGCTTGACGTTGAAGCCGCATTAGCGTGGGCACACGCCGAAGTGGGCAATATACCACGAAAGGACGCTGAAAAAATCGTGCGCATGTCCTCCTTGAGATACGTGAAAATAGCCCGAGTGAAAGCAATCGAAAAAGAAATCAAACACGACGTTGCAGCCTTGGTGCGCGCTTTATCCGACGCGTGCGGGTCAAGCGGTGCTTACGTGCATCTGGGTGCCACGAGCTACGATATCGTTGACACGGCTAACGCGTTGCAGTTGAAGGATGCCGTGGAAATTATCGAAAAAAAACTAGCCTGTCTAAGACGCGTTCTACAGGAGAAAACTGGAAAGTACAAGGGCACAGTTATGATGGGGCGAACTCATGGTCAACACGCGTTGCCGATTACCTTGGGTTTCAAGTTTGCGGTTTGGGCCTGTGAAATTTCTCGTCATATCCAGAGGCTGCGCGATTGCAAGGAACGAGTTCTGGTTGGGAAGGTTAGCGGGGCAGTTGGTACTCAGGCTGGCTTGGGCGAGCACGCAATGTGCATCCAAGAGCTGGTTATGAAGCGGCTTGACCTTCGTGCAGCGGAGATTAGCACGCAAATCGTGCAGCGCGACCGTTACGCCGAGCTAATCTGCCTATTCGCTTTGATTTCAAGTTCGCTGGAGAATTTTGCTACGGAAATTCGTGAGTTGCAGCGTCCAGAGATTGGGGAGCTTTCCGAGTCTTTTGAGGCTGAGAAGCAGGTTGGCAGCTCCACCATGCCTCATAAACGAAACCCTGAAACGTGTGAACGCGTTTGCGGTCTATCGCGCATTGTTCGAAGCTTGGCTGTTCCAGCATTAGAGAACGTTGTGACTTGGCACGAGAGGGATTTAACTCAGTCTTCGGCTGAGCGTTTCATCTTTCCAGAAGCATGTATTCTCGTTGACTACTTGCTAGAGTTGATGACTAACATCTTGTGCAACTTGCGGGTTGACGAGCAGAAGATGCTGCAGAACACTAATCTCACTCAGGGTCGTGCCATGTCCGAAGCCGTAATGATGGCTCTGGTAAAGAAAGGCGTTAACCGTCAAGAAGCGCATGAATTGCTCAGGAAGTTGACGATAAAAAGTGAAGTTGGAAAACGAAATTTCAGAGAAATCCTCTTGCAAGACAAGCTGGTTTCCTCTAAACTTAGCGAGAAAGAGATTGATTCTGCTTTAGACCCGAAGAATTATCTTGGCACGGCTGTTAAGCAGGCGGAGTTGTTCGCGCAGGATTAGCCTTCGAATTCCGTGAGCGCCTTCTGTTTCCATTCGTGGACTTTTTCCAGTTTGTCCCATTCGTCTTTCTTTACGAATCCTCCGACTTGCTCCTTAATTTTCTTTGCAACTCTTGGTCCGAACAGCGGTAGGTTCGTCAGCTCCTCAAGCGTTGCATGCCTAATGTCTTCGATGGTTTTGTATCCTGCGTTGAAAATTATGCGTCCCCTGGCTCTGCCGATTCCTTCCAGTTTCACGATAGGCAGAAGTTCCTTCTTGATTCCCTTCGACACTCGTTTAATCAACTCGGTTGTTAAGGGCAGAATCTCCTTGTTTCTGAGGAGCTTTGCTAACTCGTGGGTTGCGTGGAGCAGCCACTTCGCGTTCTCTATAACTCTGAACAAGTCGCCAGGCTGAACTCTGAACCGTTCGATAAGTTTGTCTTCGGTTGTTTCTTCGATCCAGCTGTTAAGTACAAGTGCGGTTTTGACTTCGCCCAGGAATTCTTCGTAGCCAATGCGGTCACCCCATTCGTTTGGAACTTCGATGTAGAATTCTTCGCGGTGTTCTTCCATGGCTATCGCCATTTCGTTCAGTTCTTGTGCGTAGGGTCGCATTATGGGTCCCATGTCTGGAGTGTGCGCGATCATGTGGAGTATGCTTAGGTTTGTGAGTGTGATGGGTTTGTTTTGGAGGGCGTCGCGGATTGTGACGGCTGAGGCTGGGTCGATGTAGAGTTCGCTTACTCTTTTGCCGAATTTGGTGGCGAGAATATTCTGTCCATCGATGCAGAGCATTTTTTCGTCGTAGAGGTATTTGAGGATTTTTGCTATGAGGCTTCGGATGGCTTTGATGTCGTATTGGTGGGCGTAGAAGGTTTTGCTGAAGAATTCCATGACGCCGTTTTCTGTTTTGGCGAAGTCTGAGGCTACGGTTGCGAGTACGTGTCCTCTGATTATTTTTTCTACGGCTAGGCGTGACCAGATGCGTTCGGGTTTGGCGAGGATGTAGCTGTCCATGAGGTAGTCTGCTTCGTCGCTGGTTTTGGTGATGAGGATGGCTTCGCCTGTTTTGTCGTATTTTGGTCTTCCTGCTCTTCCTGCCATTTGCTTGTAGTCTAAGACTGGTATGGGGTAGTATCCGTATCCTGCTTCAAAGCGTCTGTAGTCTTGGATGACGACGGTGCGTGCTGGGAGGTTGACGCCGAAGGCAAGTGTGGGTGTGGCGGCGAGGACTTTAAGTTTTCCTTGTTTGAAGAGGTCTTCGATTAGTTTTCGGTGTGCGCCTGCTAGTCCTGCGTGGTGGAATGCTGTTCCGCATTTGACGAGGTCGGCTAGGTTTTCGCTGATGCGTGTTCTTTCGCCTGTGGAGAGGATGCGTTCGGCTTCGTGTTCCAAAGTGCGTTTTATGGGTCTGGAGAGGACTTCGCTTGTGTGTTCGGCTATTTGTTTGGCTGCGCGGGCGGAGTTTTTCCGTGTTGAGGCGAAAACTAGTGCTTGTCCGCCGTTTTTGATGGTGTTTAGGACAAGGTTTACGGCTGGGTGTCGCGTTTTTTTCTCGATTTTTCTCGCGTCGCCGTCTTTGTACTGGATTTCGTCGTTGAGGAGTACGCCTTCTTTCAGCGCGACTGGTCGCCATTCTGTGACTACGTATTGTGCTTTGAGCCAGTCTGCGATTTCGTCGACGTTGTTTATGGTGGCGCTTAATGCGAGGATTTGGGTTTCTGGGCTGACTTGCATGAGTCTTGCTAAAACGACTTCGAGTGTGGGTCCTCTTTCGGCTTCGTTTAGTAGGTGGACTTCGTCAGCGACTACGAGGGTGATTTCTTCCATCCATTTGGCTCTGTGCCTAAGTAGCGAATCGGCTTTCTCGTTGGTGGTGACTATGATGTCGTTTCGTTGGAGCCATGGGTCGTTGCTGTCGAAGTCGCCTGTACTGATGCCGACTGTGACGCGTCTGCCGTCTTTTTTCCTGATTGAGGTGTATTTTTTGAATTCGTCGAATTTCTCGTTCGCCAACGCTCTTAACGGTGTGAGGTAGATGACTTTGCCGTTGCGTTCCAGAACATGTTTAAGTCCTGCGAGTTCGGCGATGAGGGTTTTCCCTGACGCGGTTGGGCTGGCTAAGACAAGATTTTTGCAGTCGAGAACACCAGCGTTCACGGCTTCTTCCTGAGGAGGATACAACTCAGCGATGCCACTTCGTAATGTGACTTCTTTGAGTTGTTCAGGAATTGGTAAATCGGTTACTTTCACTCGAAACCCGTCTTTTCAGCTATCTGAAAAATCATTATGAGAACGCTGACTTATAGTGTTAATCGCGTTGATTGCTGGTTTTTGATGTTAGATTGTTTGGTGCGGCGGGAGTTAGTGCGTCGTAAATTGGGTCTTTACGAAGCTGTAATTCCAATAGCAACGACAGTGCTGGGAATTCTCATTTCAATCTTAATGACCCACAGCATTATCTTTCTCTGATGATCTACAAAAATAGACCTTAGCGTATAGCTTATCAAAATGAGTAACAGTGGATTTCTATGGTTACGTTTTTCTACCCGAAGTTGCAATACTAGCTGCAGACGAGTTATCTATTCCTCATAGAAAGGTTGTGGTTTGTTTGGTTGAAAACGTAAAAGAACTCCTCAAAGCCCACGAAGGCATAACCCACGAAGTCTACCTCGACAACGAAAACAGCACCATGGTTCCCCAAGAAGTCGTCGACGCCATGCTGCCTTACTTCAGCAAGAAAGCTTACGGCAACCCGACGTTGACGCATAAGCCCGGGTGGGAAGCGTTCGAGGTCATAATGGGGTCGTTCCAGAAAATCAGCAAGTTCATGGGCGCCAAAATCCTTGAAGAACTGACGTTCACGCCTGGAGAAACTGAAGCCAACAACCTCGCGCTCATGGGTGCAGCATTTGCGAACAAATCGAAAGGCAACAAAATCGTAATTTCAGAAATCGAACCCATCAACGTGCTACATGTCGCGGAACTGCTACAAAAATACGGTTTCACGACAACCAAAGTTCCCGTGAACACGGAAGGCACAATCGACTTAGAGAAGCTCAAGGAAGCTGTCGACACACAGACAGTTCTTGTGAGCGTGCAAATCGTAAACAACGAACTCGGAACAATCCAACCCATCAAGGAAGCAGTAGACATCGTCAAAGACAAAAACCCCAGCGTCATTTTTCACACGGACGCTTCAGACGCATACGGCAGAATCCCCGTTAACGTTCAAGACTTAAAAGTGGACATGGCGACCGTGAGCAGCTTCAAAATTCTCGGTCCCCGCGGAATCGGAGCCCTCTACATCAGGGAAGGCGTAAACGTCGAGAAAATCCTTGAAGGGCAAATTGGCACGCAAAAGCTGTGGCCAGGCGTCGAGAACACGCCGCTCATCGTCGGCTTCACAAAAGCCTCCGAAATGGCATTCCAAGACTTCGAGGCGAACGCGAACCGCATGCGCTCCCTGCGAGACAAGCTCGTGGGCGGCATATTCAAAGGGCTCATAGACGTAAAACTCAACGGTGCAACTGGCGAAAAACGCTCGCCAGACAACGCTAACATAAGCTTCCTCCGCGCTGAAGGCGAAGCCTTAACCATCGAACTCAGCCTCAGCGGAATATACGTGTCCAGCGGCAGCGCCTGCAGCCGAAGACTCCTCCAACCCAGCCACGTCCTCGTCGCCATCGGCAGAAAATTCAGCGAAGCCCACGGTAGCATCCTCATGAAAACCACCCGCTTCATGACAGAAGAGGATATAACTTATGTCTTAGGAGTGCTTCCTAAAGCAGTGAACCGAATAAGAGGAATAGTCGGCTCAACAGGAGTTGATTAAAAATGTCACGAGTACCCTTACCCTACACCCAAAAAGTCCTAGACCTATTCAGAAACCCGAAAAACCAGGGAAAAATGGAAGACGCAAGCGTAGTGGCAGTAGCAGGAAACCCCGCCTGCGGAGACATGATAACCTTCTACATGAAAATCACCGACCAACAAATCATCGAGAAAGCCACCTTCGAAAGCTACGGATGCGCCGCTAACATAGCCACAGCCAGCATCGTCACCGAAATGATCAAAGGCTTAAGCCTCGAAACCGCCTGGAAAGACGTAACCTGGAAAAAAGTAACCGAAGAAGTCGGCGGCTTACCCAGCGTCAAATTCCACTGCGGCATCCTCGCCGTAGGCGCCGTAAAACGAGCAATCAGAAAATACTTCACAGACCGAGGCAACACTCCAGACTGGATTCCCAAAGAACTGACTTTCGAAGAAAAGCAGGCGATAGAAGAGGAAGAACTAGCCAAAACCCTATCTAAAAGGCTGAAGGGAGCGGAGGAAAAACAATCCTAGATCCCCGCAGGATTCGCGAAGACTTCCCCATCTTTAAACGAAAAATAAACGACAACCCGTTAATCTACTTTGATAACGCAGCCACTACCCAGAAACCCAGACAAGTCATCGAAGCCATAAGCGAGTTTTACGAAAACCACAACGCCAATATCCACCGGGCAGTGCACACGCTGTCGCTTGAAGCCACAGACATGTACGAAACCGCCAGAGAAAGAATCGCCAAATTCATAAACGCCAAAGACTCAGCCGAAATCATTTTCGTCAGAAGCACCACAGAAGCCATAAACCTCGTAGCCTACTCATGGGGACTCCGCAACCTCAAACGGGGCGACGAAGTCCTAGTCTCACTGATGGAGCACCATAGCAACATCGTCCCCTGGGAAATCATTTCAAAAATAAACGGCTTCACCATAAAATACGCGAAAGTAAACCCCGACGGCACCCTCAACTACGAAGACTTTGAGGGCAAATTCACAAACAAAACAAAAATCGCCTGCCTAAGCCATGTTTCAAACGTCAGCGGCGTAATCAACAGCGTCAAACGTATCGCCAAAGTAGCCCACGAACACGACGCATTGATGCTCGTGGATGGCGCACAATCAGTCCCGCACATGCCCATAGATGTAAGAGACTTGGACGCGGATTTTCTAGCTTTCTCTGGACACAAAATGCTCGGACCAACCGGCATAGGCGTACTCTACGCCAAGAAAACGCTCCTCGAAAAGATGGACCCGTTCCAGGGCGGCGGAGAAATGATAAAAGAAGTCTCCTTCAGCGGTGCAAAAGAGCAATGCGACATAAGCCTTAACGATCCTCCCTGGAAGTTTGAGGCTGGAACGCCAAACATCTGCGGCGCCATCGCCTTAAGCGAAGCTGTAAAGTACCTGCAAAGAATCGGAATGGACCAGGTCCAAGGACACGAATGCTTCCTGACCAACTACGCGATTAAGCGAATGCAAGAATGCAGCAAAGTCACACTTCACGGACCCACAGACACCGCGTTGAAGTGCGGAATCATCCCGTTCAGCGTCCAAGGCCTATCGTCACACGACGTCGCGCTGTTCTGCGACAACTATGGCATAATGATACGCAGCGGCTTCCACTGCGCACAGCCTCTGCACCAAGTCTTCAAACTGCAGTCTTCCGCCAGAGCAAGCTTCTACATCTACAACACACGCGAAGAAATCGACCGCTTCATCGAAGTCCTAAAGGAGATTGAAAAGCTCTAATGCCCACCGTTGACGATTACGTGGCAAGAATCGAAGGAACCTGCGGCGAAGAAAAAGACATAATCGTCGTCTTCAAGTACGACAAGAAAGACGAGGCGATAGCGAATATTCGCAAGAAAGCAGAGCTCAAGAACACCATAGCCGGCATAATTCTTGAAATGAGCTTCAAAGACGTTTCCTTCCGAGTTTACACGAGCGGCAAAGCCATCTTCAGAAGCATCAAAACCAAAGAAGAACTGTACAAACTTCTCGCGTCCCTCCTGCTTTAGCAACAGCAATCGCCCTTAATCAATCTTTTTTCTTGCGCCTCAACTCATGCAGGATATTCATGGGAAGAGCCCGCGCCTCTTTGTCAATTAGCATTAACAGTGCCAAATAGACTGCGCCGCCAATAGCGGTCCACACTAAAATTAGGAATATATCAGCTGAGTAAGGTAAGAGAACAAGCACTATACCCATTGCGGCGGAAGCCAAAAGATACTTCCCTATGCTCCTCCACGGGACAACAACCTTGAATATTTTGCGAACCATCACGATCAGGACTATGAACATGGCAAAGCGCACAACGGAGTTAATGGCAACCACGGAAATCGCTGCCAGCAATGGCTGTTGGAAAGCGAAAGTTGTTAAAACGTAAAACGCAATTGGGATAGTTATGGCAGAATGCAAATAGGACAAAGTGAAGTACCTGAATAGTTTGCTTTTAATCAACGATTTGAACGACATTCGTTCCTGATCGACCGTTTCAACCCCTGTCAGAACGGAGGCGTAAATACTCGAAACCACAGTTACGAAAGCGTCCAAAGCTAACACTACGAGGATCCATTCTGCTCCTGGGTAATTTTCCAGCGTTTTAACTCTCAGAAGCACCATGTAAGAACTGGATAATGCTATCGCTCCAACTGTCATGGGAAGGGCGAACATCAAAACAGTTTTCATCGAAGCCGTTACGTCCTCCTCGCGTCTTTCTGCCAAGAGTTTCGGATAAAGTGCGAACGATAAGAAGCTAGCATATGTGATGACATTCGCCATCTGAAGGGCTACATAATATAGTTCCATGCTTATCGCTCCACCGTAATAGAAGAGCATAATGAAAATAAACGCCGCAATCTGGCCTCCCACAACCAAATATACGTTTAGAGCAGAGCCTTTGAGCCACTCTTTCACGTATCCCCATTGCACATGTTCTTTCAATTCATTCCTCGCGAGTTTTAAATAATAGACCGTTTGTACGGCGAATGCGATGATACCGCTTACAATTGCTCCCAGTAGTGGCTGACCCAGCTGGATGATAATTACGTAGCCCAGTATGACTCTGGACACTTGTTGCAATATCAATCCGTAGCCTACCGATTGTGGCGTGGAAGCTTGAAGGCATGGTTCAAAAAGTCCGATCAGGTACGTTTCGATTATCTGAATTGAAACAATTAGGTAGAAGGGCAGATAGGCTATGGGATTAGCGATTCCTGCTTCAGAAAGAAGTGACGGCAGGATAATTGGAATAATGATGAGGTAAGCGGCTGTGCTTATTAATGAAAAGAGCAGGTTTATTCCAAGTCCTGTTTTGGTTGCTCCTTTTTGCCCTCTTGCGACGCATCGCATAACCCAGAATGGTACGACTCCGGCCAGCAATGTGAAGTACGGGAGAACGTAATTGATGTTGCCCCATATCCCGTATTCTGGGCTGTCGTTTGGAATTGAACGCGCCAGCATGAACTGAAAAATCAGGCCAGTCGCTACGCCGATTATTTTTGCTGCGAATAAGACGTAGCCTGTGTACTGGAGGCGAATCTCCTTTCCTGCCACTGTGACACCTTGGATGTTTTCATTGCATAGTGTCCATGTCCGTATTAAATCTTGTTTGGACAACTGCTATTCATTTTGCCTGACGGCAGTGGCTCGGCCTGAAAATTAATGGAATCTCATTCGCGTTTTGTTTCGGCTAACCCAATTGTAAACCGGAATCAGAGAGCCTTTTATTGGCTGGGGAACGACATCTTTTACTTGTTTGTGCAATCCTAATCGCATGGCGATTCGCCCTTTCCCAGTGGTTGGAACATAATATCGCGTGAGGGAGAACTTGGTGAAGGCGTTGTTCTGCTTGAAGTTGTCAAGGGAAGGGTGATTTCCCATTCTTCCGTACATAATCCACCTGCACTGTTTCTCCGCACATACTTCCACTGCCTTTGCTACAAGCGCGTTGTTCACCGCTTTGTCAGAATGCTTCTGTAGAGAAAGAATCTGAGAGATTATAGCAATTTTGTCGCCAATGACAAGCTGCAAAAACCCAACCATCTCATCTTGGAAGAACGCCCCGATGTACGTGAAATTTGTACCTAAATTGACTATCGCCTTCACGGTTTGCAGTGATTTGCCATAATGGGGGAACGCTCTCCCTTGCCGTATAGGCGTCTCATTATAGACTTTCCAGACGCCTCCAGCAAACCTATCATTGTTCTCAACAACCTCGGTTTTCACGCCGCTTTTTTCAGCTTTGCGAACCATGTTCCGCGTTTTCTTGCCAACCCGCTCCAGCCAATCGCTATAAGTTGCCACGTTGAGAAGTGCAATGTTGTCTTCCGTCCTGCGCCATGTCTCTGACGGGTTGGCGATTGGGCAACACCACTTCCTTTCCAAGAAAGTAAAGATATCTAGTCCCCTCTCCGAGAGTTTTTCGAGGAGCCTCGCGGTTGGAATGAAGTCTCGTTCGTACTCTTTGGTTTCAACATACCGGGCTAACTTGGCAAACCCTCTTTTTTGGACAACCAGGGTTGCGAGCTCCGTGTCTACTTGAAGTATCTTTTTCAGCGGCTCGTAGAATGGTCCTCTATGGTTGTATGTCCCTCGCTGGAAAAGCCATTCAGGATGAATATGCAATACTTCTCCTTTAGCTATGCTTGCCTCAGCGATTTCGACGGCTTGCGCTGGTGGGTTATTGTGGCAAGCTAAATCGAAGCCCAACGTGGGAAACTCGTAGAATGACTGCAGCGGGAAACCGTCGGGAATTGACGCTCTGGCTTCCCAAAGTTTTCGTCTCCACATTAACCGAGCAAGCAAACGGGCAGTTCCATGAACAGTGTAAAACTCGACTTTCCGGTTTGTCGCCTGCTCCAGTTTTTCGAGTTCCCCATAAGGGTCATTTGCTACGTGAAGGGCAACTTCGTGTTTATCGGAAGTTAGCAATTCAAGCAATTCCTTGTCCGGCGTCGTATACGGGGTGAAGAACCAGAAGGCTTTGACTTCCCGTGGCGACTCATTAATCATTTTGGCGATTATTTTTGAATTTTTCAGGTAGTTCTTGTCTGTTTTTCTGTTCAGAGCTGTATAGAGGAAGCTTTTAATTCTCGAAGGATATGCGTAGTCAACGTCTAATCTGAGTTTTATCATTGTTTCTCTGCTTGCTCTTTACATAGAGAAGGTTCTGTTATGAATTATAAATCCTCTGCTAAGTTTGCATAGAAACTGAGTTTTCTTGACGTAAATAACATTTGACCCTGCAATTACTGTTGTTTTACAGTATGGTCAGCTCTTGTTTCATTTCTTGCAGCGCATGTTCAATCGTAAGTGGCTTGTTTTCTAATATTTGTTGAGCCTTCGCAGAATTAAGCGACGAGTCTCGAGGCCGCTTTGCGGTCCATGAAAAATCCCTCGTCAAAGTCGGAACTATCAAACTCGCGTCTAAGTTGAAGGTTTGCGCTACCATCTGAGCAAAATCGTAGCGGCTTATACGTGTGGCTCCCGAAAGATGGAAAGTTCCTCTTAGCCTTTTTTCTATTATTTCAATAGACATTCTGGCTAAGTTAGTGTTCAACGTTGGCGAGTTCCACTGGTCAACGAGGGCTTTTGCTTTTTCGCCTTTCTTGAGAGTATTGTGTATCCAAAGGGCGAAGTTAACTTTTCCAGCCGCAGGCGTGGCCCCGTAAATTACGCTTGCGCGGGCAATGCAGTAATCGTTTGTGATGGTTTTCACTTGCTCCTCAGCCTTCAATTTAGTTAATCCATAATAGTTTATGGGGTCAGGCAAATCCGTCTCCTCATATTGCCCTGTTTCGCCGTTGAAAACATAGTCAGTTGAAATGTACAAAAGGAAAGTATTGCTTGTTTTCGCTGCCCGCGTTATGTTTTCGGTTCCTTCCACGTTTATTTTCCAAGCCAACTCTTTGTTCAGCTCACATTTGTCCACATCAGTCAAAGTCGCTGCGTGTACCACGATTTCGGGTGCCAATTCTCTGAAAATTTTTTCAACCCGATCTTTGTCTGAAATTTCAATTCGAACAGGTTTTCCAAAAGCTGCCTGATGCTGGTTGTATGCGGAAAAGACTTGATGCCCCTTTTTTTCGGCTAAATTAGCCAGTTTTGAGCCGTATAATCCGCTGGCTCCTGTAATGAGGATTCTCAACCGTGACCACTTGTCTTCCATGGCGTAGGGCTGAGAACACTTTCAGTTGCCAATAGTCGCCACCATTGCTCATTGTCAACATACCATTTGACTGTGGATTCTAAAGCTTGGTTGAAAGAGAACTTTGGTTTCCACCCTAGTTCAGTTTGGATTTTTGACGAATCAAGGCAGTATCTTAAGTCGTGGCCTGGGCGGTCTTCGACAAATGTTATTAGATTCTCGGGTTTATGGAGAAGAGCGAGGATTTTCTTGACTAATTCAAGGTTCGAGAGTTCGCTCCCTGAAGAAACATTGTACACTTCACCAGGCTTTCCCTTCTTCAGAACTGCGATTATAGCTTCACAATGGTCTATTGCATGAATCCACTCGCGAACATTTTTCCCTGAGCCATAGATTGGGATGGGTAAGTCTTTTAGGGCACGTATAATTGTTTTTGGTATCAGTTTTTCTGGGAATTGGTATGGTCCGAAATTGTTTGTACATCGGGTAATAACTGCATTTAAGCCGTATGTTTTGTGGTAAGCTTGAACAAACATGTCTGCCGAGGCTTTGGAAGCCGAATACGGGTTGGATGGTTTAACTGCATCATTTTCTGTGAATGAGCCTTCAGGGATTTCGCCGTAGACTTCGTCAGTGGATACTTGAACAAGCTTGGCTTGGTCATTATGTTTCCTTAGTGCCTCCAGAATTGTGTATGTTCCAAGCGTGTTGTTTTGAAGGAAAGAAAAAGGGTCGGATATGCTCCTGTCCACGTGGGTTTCCGCGGCTATGTTGACCACGGCATCCGCGTGTTTGATTGCTTTGTTCAAGATTTGTGTGTTGCCGATGTCGCCTTTTATGAAAGTGTATCTTTTCTCGTTTTCTAGGTCGCGGAGGTTTGCCGGGTTAGCGCCCACTCCGACTTTGTCGATGTTTACCAATTCATAATCTTGGTGGTCTGTTAGGATTAGTCTGCAGAAGTTGCTTCCGATGAAGCCGAGTCCGCCTGTTACGAGAAGTTTCATGGTGACCTCACTTGTGTGGTGGATAATCCCAGTTCCAAGTTTTGCCAACTCGCGGGTCGTCTTTCTTGCCGTTTATTATTGCTGGGATCAGCGTTTTGTCATCCCATGATCTCCGTATTTCGTCAGGGTGTGTTGGGTTGTACAGCCGCGTTGTGAAGTAGACCAGCATTGCTGGTTTGTTTCCTAAGGCTTTAAATCCGTGCCAGTAATGCCCGGGGACCCTGACGACTTGCAGGTTTTCGCCTGAAGATACAATTTCATCAAGCTCTCTAGTTGCTTCATCGTAGGCGCATATTTTCAAGGCACCTTTTACTGCCACAAAGTAGTCGGTCTGTCCTCTTTCATGTTTGTGCCAAGCTCGGATAATGCTTGGATAAGTTATTGAAAGGTTAGATTGGACAATCTCGTCTTTTTCCGCAAAAAGGTCAGTCCAGTCTTTCCTAAATATTTCTGTGAAGAAGCCTCGCTCATCGGGTAAACGTTTCAACGGCTTAATTACTATTCCTGTCAACATATCGATTCAGCCCTTCAAGCGTTTCAACCTGTTTCGTTAGTTCGTGTTCACTTTTAAAGTTGTTAGTATTTAAACTTCTACTTCCGAGAAGTCTCCTATGTGAAGCCTGATGATGCTGCGCTTGGTGTTTTTCGTCACTCTCGCGTTTTTGCCGATGAGGCTTTCTTCGATGCGTTCAACATCCGTGACCACTACGTTTTCCAGCAGGACGCAATACTCGAGATGACTGTTTGTTACCTGCGAGTTGTCTCCTATGCTTGTGTAAGGTCCCACAAACGAGTTTTCCACGGTTGCGTTTTTCCCTATTATGCACGGTCCCCTGACTGTGCTGTTGATTATTCTCGCTTCAGCCTCCACCTTGACTCTTCCCTCTATTGTGCTGTTGGTGGCGGTTCCCTTGATGTCTCTCTTAACATACTCGTCCAGAATCTTGGCGTTAGCTGAGAGAATGTCGTCCTTTTTCCCCGTGTCCAGCCACCATGAATCAAGGATTTCCGCCTTAACTTTGAAGCCCATGTTCACCATTTCTTGAATAGCATCGGTAATTTCAAGTTCTTCCCGCCACGAAGGTTTTATCCGCTCAACGGCTTTGTGGACCCTATTTGAAAATAGGTATGTGCCAATTATGGCGAGGTTTCCCATCGGGGTTTTCGGTTTTTCAACCAGCTTGACAATGTTTCCCTTCTTGTCCAGTTGGGCAATGCCGAACCGAGAGGGATCCTCAACTTCTTTAAGCACGATTAAGCCATCAAGTTTTTCTTCCTCAAACTTTTGCACCAGCTTTTTTACGCCTTGGCCCGTCACGTTGTCGCCGAGGCACATTATGAAAGAGTCGTTGCCGAGAAAACTCTTGGCGGTTTTAACCGCGTGCGCTAAGCCAAGAGGCTCCTGAGGAATGTAAGTAACCTTGAATTTCCATTTTGCGCCGTCTTCCACGTATTCTTTGACGTAGGTGCCCGTTTCGGGTGCGATGATGATGCCCACTTCTTTTATTGGTGTCTCAGCCACTTGGTCGAGAACATAACCCAGGATTGGCTTGTTCGCTACTGGAATAAGCTGTTTAGCGCAGGTAACTGTTAAAGGTCGCAATCTAGTGCCTTTGCCACCGCTAAGTACAAGAGCTTTCATGTAAACACCTTCATGTTCAGATGTATTGTGGAAGTCAATATCTTAAGAGACCGTTTTTCGTAAAGATAAAACTACCTATATAAAACTAACGTGTTCCGTGTCTCTATCTCAAAAGACCTCTGTTAAAACAAAACAAATGTTAAAGGTCTCAGTTTTCTTTATCCCTTGCAGGCTCTTATCCATATCTTCACGCACATCCAAAAGGAGGTCGCCCATCAATTCTGCGCAATTCGTCGAATTAGAAAACGACTGCGGGTCTCTTGCAAACAACTTCAGAAGACGGCTATTGTCAGTTAAACATCGTGCTTCATTATTGCCATTCTACTGAAAATCCTAAGCATTTTCAGTGGATGATATAGCCATAGCCACCACCAAGTTGGGTGAGCGCTTAAATGGCAGAAATTCTTTAAACTCTTGTTCTGTCTGGTCTCGCTGTAAATCCAAGCAATGCGGCCAGCATCCACCACAAGAGCATTAAACACTTCGGGACAAACGCCCTTGTTCACGATGTAGGTCTTTTTTGGTGTTCCTGTGGGAATTAGTCGAGTGTAGTCAACATTCTCTGGCAAGAGCTTTTTCCATCGGCATAATTTCCATACGGCGGTTCCTGGATATGGGATTAGTGTGTTGAAGGCGAAAAACTTCAGATTAGCCTCATTTTCGCACCAGTTGAGCGTTGCCCTCATTTCAGCCAAAGATTCTCCCGGTGTGCCGAAAATGAAACTGCCCCCCATTGTTAAGCCAGCTTTTTTTGCTAGGCTTAGGGCGCGTTCATAATCAGAGACTGTCGTTGTCCCACATTTCAAAAAGTTTAATATCCGTGGGCTGGCGCTTTCGAAGCCAACGCTGACAACCAAACATCCCATGCTTTTAATTGTTTTCAAAGTGGCTAGATCTATGCTCTTGGCTCTTGCCTGGCATCCCCACGTTAGCCAATCTGATATCCGGTACTTCTTAAACAAGAAACACAATTCGTTTATGCGTTTTTTGTTAATTAAGAATTCGTCGTCAGCAAACCAGGCGCTGTTTATGCCGTATTTTTTCTTGGCAAACAGAATTTCATCAACTATCCTTTGGGCGCTGAAGTATCTTACTTTTGCAGTTCGCGAACTGTTCCAACAGAAAGGGCATCTGTGGGGGCACCCTCTTGATGCGACGAGCGTTAATATGGGTGTTTTAATGCCGGGAAAAGATGGAGCGTTTTGTATGTATTTCTCCATTTCTATTAGATCGTAGGCGGGACTTGGTATCTCGTCCAGCTGTTCTACGGGTGTTCCTTCGACTATTTTTGGGACCGACTGGCCTTTCCTTCGTTTTTCGATTATTTCGCTTAGTGCTATTTCACCTTCTCCTATGACCACACAGTCAGCGTGTTCCGCTGCTTCACCAGGCAATACGCTAGGATGAATCCCGCCCATAACCAGAAAACACGCGGGAAGGTGAATTTTAGCCCAGTCAAGAAGTAGGAAAGCGTCTGGGGCTTGAGGGGTTGTGGCCGTAACTCCGATTATGTCAGGTTTGAATTCCAAAAGAAGGCCTTTTATATTTTGTTTAGCAATGCCGTCGAAAATCTTTACATCAACGGAAGGGTTCTTTTTCCTGATGTAACTTGCCAAAAAACCCAAATTTAATGGAGCACACATGTCACTTAAAGGCAACTGTGAGGGTGGAACCACTAAAGCTACTCTCGTGTTATCTTCACCAAAGTTTTCAGTTTTTCTTCCTCTACCTCAACTTAAGATTGGATGTTCCGAGCAATCAGAATCCCCAAGGTCATTTCATATTGGCTATCCAGTTATTAATAGTGCGGGGTGTGATTATCGCAACTTTCCCCGAGCTCCTCAGATTAGCGGGGCGTAGTTTTCTGACGATACTTCAGATTCTCATTGTTGCATCTTCTAAGATAGAATTCTGCTTGATCTCCTCGACAGGTTTTGTTCAATTCGATTGCGAGTTTCCTAAATCCAATCAGTTCTCTTGTAGTGAAGATACTTTCTCTAGGATTTACGTAATATGAATTCTGCGCCCTTAGCGGAATATTTCTCTTGTACTGTTCGCTTCCCCAGAATTGAAACTCTGTTGAGTCAAAAACGAAATCTTCTATTTGCAGACCCGATTTTTCCGCTAGGAGACCAAGACTCTTTATCGTGTGGAGAAAGAAATGACGAGGCGCATCCAACTGTACCCAATCAACCTTATATCGCTGCCAAATGTAGGCAGACTTCACGGGAATCCTCAAGAGACAGACACCGTTGCTTGACAGAAGTCTCGAAATCTTCTCAATTGTTGCCTGTTGATTGAACATGTGCTCGAACGAGTGATCGAAGATTATGAGGTCAAATTTTCTGTCTTCTGGGAGCTCATCGATGTTAGTGTTGAGAATGACCAACTCTGGGTCGATTTTGCTGTGGCAATAGGGATCCACTCCTGTGACATCTCTAAATCCCCAGCTTCTTAGAGCAAACAGCAGGATACCCTGTCCACATCCTACCTCCAGAATTTTTGACCTAAGAGACACGCGTGCCTTTTTCAGCGACTTGAACAAATTGAAATTTGGATGTAAGAGACCAACTAAACTGATGGGGATTGTACTATTAGCAACTAAACGGTTCTTTAAAATTAGTGCCAATGCTCTATCTTTCTTGCTCATTCTGTGCGCTGACGCAGTTTCAGGCAAGTAGTAGTCCGAGGGATAGTATCTAGATATTTCTTCGGGAGGGCTAGATATTTGAAGGCATTCACATTGCGCACACTCGAAATACTCAAATCCGTCTCGGGTGCCAAACATCATTTCTTTAGCGATGAAAACCTGGTTTCCTGTGTTGTTTCCGCAGATTCTACATTGCAGTTTTTCTGCCTCCTCATATCTTTGAAGAGTTGCAGACAAACGCATATATCTTCTCTATTTCTTTTTCCCAGTTTCCCTTCTGTATTTCAATGAGGCCATTTGATATCAAATCTTTGCGGAGCTCCAAATCATTCATAAGTGATTCGATCTTCTGACAAATGCTAGTCGGTGTAGGTTCTGTTAGCACACAATTAGTTCTGTCTTTCAGAAACCAGGTAGTTGCTGGATTGAAATTTGTCAGGACGGGGCAGCTGCATGCCATTAATTCAAATGGTAAATATGACGGGTGTTTTGTGAACATAAAAACCAATCCAAGATCACAATTACGATAGAGTTCTCCCGTTCTTTCATAAGGCAAAACTCCTAGGTTGGTGATTGTTTTTTCGAGTTTGTATGTTCGCGGGTTCCAGTTAGCTCCTGCTGCGTATATTTTTATTGTGTTTCCATATCTTTTCTTAATTGCGTCTAGAGCTAACGCTCCGAGTTCGAACCCGTTTCGAGGTACTGAAGGTCTTGCATAAAAGAATACATTGAATGGATTTTCGACAGATGGTTTATGTGGCTTTCTTTGTGATGGGAAAAAGACTTTCGGATCGACACTTGGGACGAAATACTCTGCAATTCCAGAATAATCATGAACATATATATTGTACAAGCTAGGAGTATTTGTGATTCCACGGAAACCGAAACGGTACGTGGCTTCGGCCAACGCAAACATGGAGCCTGCAGGAAAGAACAGGGGTTCATAGTCCTGTATAAAATAGAATTTTCCTTTGGTCTTATTGTATTTCAGCGCGTAATATGCCGAAGTCCAATCAGTGGCGATGCAAACGTCGGATTCTGGCAAACTCTCGACGTTATTGTTTCCCAAAATGATTAGTCCTTCTGAAAGCTTGGGAAAAACCTTGTCTACTTGGACCGATGGGTTTGTGGATAATTGACGTGGATCCCCGCAGATGATTAGGTTGTTCCTTACGCCCTTTGTTTCACTGAAGTAATTTGCAAAGCGGAGGATGGTGTAGATTCCTCCGTATGGATGGTTGAAGCATGGGACGAACCAATTGATCGTTTTCAAATTAAGATTTTTCATCTTGTCGAAACGTGACATTAGTTCTCTGTTTTCTGCGAGGTCGAGATCTGAGCAGTCTACTTTTCTAATCGAGGCTATTGTGTTTCTATATCTTGTTTCTTCTATGTATTCGCGAAAAGTCGCCAAAGGGTCCGCAAGCGACTTAACCCCGTTTTGCCTGAGAATTCTGAGAGCATCAACGGCTTTGCCTGAAAACGTTTTGTCCTTCATTACTCTTCCTCTCTGATTTTCTTCTCGGTGTTCTTGTATTCCTTCAATGTGATTCCGTCCCAAATTCGGTTTTGCTTTGAACTGTTAAGGACAGGAGTAATTTTACATTTAGTGATATACAAGAGCAAGATGCTAATATATTCGTACAGGGAGATTAGGGGTAACAGAATACAGTTCATATTTAACAAATCTGGAGGATAAACTGGTGATTGCGAAAACTGATCTTGTTATGTGGACCAAGAATGGCGCCGCGACTCTACCGCTAGTTCTTAAACGAATAAGCGAAGTGATACCTGAAGAGTTCGTTAATAATCGCGTCATAGCGGATGATCGCAGCACTGACAATACTCGAGAAATTGCGGAGTCTTTTGGATGGACCGTCGTTTTCAATGAAGGCACTGGAATAAGCGACGGCGCAAACACCGCCCTGAAAAGAGTCACTTCTGATTTCTTTGTGAGTTTTGAACAAGATCTGTTACTGTCTAAAGACTGGTGGTTAAAAATACCTCCACTTCTTGAGAAACCTCACGTTGGCGCTGCTTCAGGTATGCGGTTTGCTGACAAACCCCGCGGGGTTAGGAAATTGCAGCAATACGTGGCAAAAAAATATCGAGGGGAAGCATATCTTTCTTCTTGGCTTAGACCAAGACAGATGGCCGCTTTTACATTGGGCAAAACTTTGGATAACACGATTTACTCTACAAAGGTTGTGAGGTCGATTGGTGGTTTTCCGAAGATTAAGGTGAACGCTGGGGTTGACACCACTCTGGCTTACCGTATTCAGCAGGCAGGGTATTATTGGATTGTTGATTATAACGTGCAGTCAGTTCACATGCGCAAAGGTTTGAGGCAGGAGCTTAAACATCAATATTGGTACGCTACGCAGCTTCCCGAGATTTGGGGTAGAATTGAGAAAGAGACAAGCAAGCCACCGCCGATCACGCGTTCTAGCATTATGGTTCGATTCTTTACTTCACCTTTCACGGGGCTGTTTGTGGCTTACAAGACTCGAGAAGCTACGATAGCGTACATTCATCCGCTTATAAGACTCTACTACCTGAAGGGCTACCTGGAATCTGGCAAATGCGGCTAGAGCCCTGCTAATTGCCCTTTTTTCCGTTTTTGCCGGTGAAAGGGATGCCACTTGGCTCAGGTTCCGCTGTTCCTTTAGCAGAACAAGGCGTTCTCGAGCGATAGTTATCAGGAGCCTCAACAATAATCATTTGGCAGACGCAACACATTCTCGGCTTGAATGGGGTTTGATGAAGAAATATCAAGACTGCTGAATTATTAATGATTCTTCAATGCTAACAGTTTCGGGTTTCGTCAGCTTCTAAACGAGTAAAGCGGGTTCTTCTGGGTTTTTCTGACCATTTCGACAGCCAAACAGCTACACTTCACCCTCGAAGTAAACATCAGCATACCTGCTAAGGTACGCTTGAATTCAAAGCTTTGATTCTGTTCTCCTGCTTGCGCTCTCGGCTTTGCCATAACGATGGTCAAACGGAAAAAGTTGCTTCCAGCCCCGTTAACATGCAGCTTATTCGGGACACTTTTTTTACCTTTTCCTGTTTACTCTCTCTGTTTTAGGCACAGCTCTATGTATTTGGTCCACATGGAGATAGGCGACTCGAGTTTCTTGAGTGCATTCTCCGTGCTCATGCGGTGCCTCTCTGGTTCCGCGAGAATCTTTTTGGCAGCCGCCATGATTCTGTCTGTGCTTCGGCTGATTTGGATGGGGAATCCCTTCTTGTGCAGGTAGCGTGCTTGTACGTCCCAGAAGTGGAAGTTTATTGTCGGTATTCCCATGAGAGCGGTTTCTCGGCAAGCGGTGCCCCCGCTACCAACCATTAAATCCACGTAGGGAATAAGCTGGGCAGTTAGAACTGGTTTCGGCGGCACCCATATGTTGGGTATGCCTTTGAGTTTTTCTTTCTCGTCCTCGTATCGCGGCAGGCAAACGACTGTAGCTAGTTTGGCGAGTTCTTTCAGGAGATGTTGTGAGTCGATTTTCACGTTTTTGCAGTAGCTGGCGTTGTATTCCGCATCCCTGAAAAGAACCACAGGTCTCTTGCCTGAGAGTTCTTGGAGAAACTTTGGTTTCTCGAATTCTGTGCCTTTTAGCCACGAAACCTCTTCCACCCCGTCGTAATGTATGATTCTTGATTTGGGGATTCCGAATTTGCTCCATGACTTTCCAAAACTCACGGGCGCGATAAGCCAGTTAACCAGAGGCGCCGCGAGCTTTGCCACATGGTAAGCGAACACAGTGTCGTTAGCGTAAACGATTGGAATATTTAGTCCGAAAGCGGTGCGGATCGCGCTTACGTCGCCGTGCGTCCAGAGCACTTTGGGGTAGCCGACTTCGTCGAAGAGGTCGAGGAATTCCAGTGTCCTTTTCTGTTCGACGGCGAGTTTTTCCTTGAGCGTTTCGCCATAATCGCCTATCTTGCGGTAGGGCACCTTAAGGGCGTCCAGCATGTCGGTGGTTTGGGTCTGTTTTTTGGCGGTGACGAGCGTCGTGTAGCCTTTCGCGTGCAGGGCGGGGAGTAGGCTGTGGATGGCTATGCTGATTTTAGGTGTAACCGTGTCTAACCAGATGTCAGGCATGTCTTCTCATTTAGGAAGGGGAATGCTCGTTGTTATAAGTTTATCCGCAATTCTTCATCCAGAGGGTCCTCTCCGCAAAGCTCCACTGCACAAAAAGTGAACTGGAAGTTAGACCAAGATTTTAGCCTTTGAGTAAGGGAGGGGATAGTCTCTCTGAGCATAAAAGTTGAGCTTCTGATTGAATGCTTTCCTATTTTTGTTTTGTTAGCCATTCTCGGTATTTCTTGTCAACGTCGATTGCGCTTTCCAGCATTTGGCTTGGCGCCAGCGAAGTTACGTATCTTATGTCCTTGGGCAAGCAATGCCCGCCGATGCCGTCTCTGGCTTCTGGCATGTCCACGTTCCATTTCGTGTTCATGGCTTCTCGTAATTCGTCAAAGTTTAACCCGATTTTCGCGCAAATCATCTTCAACTCTTCTGAAAAAGCAATTTGCAGGTAACGGTGCGAGTTCTCGGTTATCTTGCACATCTCAGCAACTTCAACGGACGAGACTACGTGCATTGGGATTCCAAGCGTGTCTTTATAGAACTTGACTCCAGCGTTTAGGCTTTCCGAGTTTACTGCGCCAATTACTCTTATCTGGTTCACGCCGTGTTTCACGGGTTCGCTAGCCCAATATCTGTGAGGAGCATGAACGAGGTTAATTTTGCTTTTGAAAATGTTTTCAAAGATTTTTTTGCAAGTGCCAGGCGTTATCGTGCTTTCAATAGACACGAGTGCTGATGGCTTGGCTTTTTCCGAAATCTTCTTGCACACGTCGAAAACGGGCGACAAGTCAGGAGACCCGTCGCGTTGGCTCGTGGTCACACAAACTATGTAAACGTCAACCTGCGGCACGTTTTCCCAAGAACATGTAACCCTGAACTCTCCCGCTTTGCCAGCACTTTCAACAGTGCTCGAGTTTATGTCGTAACCCCAAACCTCAAGCCCCTTCGCATCTGCATACTGCGCCACCGGAAAACCGACCTGCCCAAGACCAATCACACAAACTTTCATTTTGCCCAGCTTCAACAACCCTCAAACATTGCCCGATTCTAACTCAGCTTAATTCTTAAGCTTTACCTTCTAACCACACTGTTTGGACGAGGGGACTATAGTCTTTCGAAGCACCAGAGAACACTTTTTAAGAACCGAAACCGAGGAATATGCTCATATGGACCTGTTGCCGATCATTTCTACGTTCCTCCTCATACTCGTTGCTGAACTAGGCGACAAGACTCAGCTGTCAATAATCTCACTGTCCTCAAACTACAGGTGGAAGCACGTGTTCGCTGGTGCGATGCTGGCTTTTTTGGCGGTTGACGGAATCAGCCTTGCTGTTGGAGGAACACTTTTGGCGCTGGTGCCAATCCGTTACATCCAAGTTGTTTCAGGCATCGTCTTCATCATCTTCGGCATCGTTCCGCTTCTACGTAGAGAAAAGAAACAGGAGGTTATCGTCGAAAAGAAAAACAGTGCCATGCCATTGTTAGCCTCGTTTTCCCTCGTGTCCCTGATGGAGCTTGGCGACAAAACCCAAATATTAACCATCACGTTAGCCGCACAAACAGCTCCGCTCTTTGTGTTAGCGGGAATGCTTCTGGCTTTCACACTCCTAACAAGCGCAGCAGTCCTCATCGGCACAAAACTCCTGTCACGTCTCCCAATGAAATGGCTGAAAATCGGCACCTCAGTTCTCTTCATTATTCTAGGCGCAATCTCAATCCTCAGCGGCGTATTCGAAATCAGCATTTTTTAGCCAGCCGAATAATTCATAAACCATCCCAGCAAACTATTCCATACGAGAAGGATTAATCATGGAAACCTACGAACTCATAATCATCGGCGCAGGCGCAGCAGGATTATCCGCAGGAATCTACGCCGCAAGAAGCGGACTCAAAACCCTCATAATCGAGGAAAAACTAGCAGGCGGAACAACCGGTGACGCGCCAACCGTGGAGAACTATCCTGGATACGCACAAATCAGCGGAGCAGAACTCGCCGAGAAAATGACAACCCACTGCAGAAAAACAGGCGTAACCATCAACGAACTCGAAACCGTCACAGCCTTAAATCTACAAGGCGAAAAGAAGACCGTCAAAACAACACGCACAGAATACGAAGCCAATGCAATCATCATCGCCACAGGCTCACACTACCGAGAAATCGGAGTCCAAGGCGAAAAAAAGTTTCACGGCAAAGGCGTAAGCTACTGTGGCGTTTGCGACGGTCCACTTTTCAAGGGCAAAAACGTTATGGTCGTTGGCGGTGGAAACAGCGCCGCAATAACCACGCTCTATCTTTCAGGTTTAGCGGCAAATGTCACGGTTGTCCACCGTAAAGAAGCGTTTCGATGTGAGGAAGCCTTGACGAAAGACATTCAATCTAAACAGAACGTGCAAATCCTCTGGAACGCCGAAATAAAAGAAATTAAAGGCGAAAAAATCGTCGAAAAAGTCACCGTTTTCGACAGCAAAACTGGAGAAACAAAAGAAATATCCGTAACCGCCGTTTTCGTCCAGGTCGGCGAAGCCCCAAACTCCCAAGTTGCCAAGGATTCAGGCGTGGAAATCGACGAACACGGATACATAAAAACCGACCTTTTCCAACGGACAAACATTCAAGGCGTTTACGCTGCAGGCGACGTCACGAATCAACCCGTCAAGCAGGTTGGAACAGCGGTTGGTCAAGGCATCACAGCAGCACTCGAAGCCTACGGGTACATTAGACGACCATACTATCGGAAATAGAGAGAAAGGATTATATCGTCCAAAAACCATTCCAACATCTTTAAGATGCATGCAGCATTGGATGATTCCAATGAAATTAGAGATTTCCGCTGAAGCTGATTTGGACAGAGGCAAGAGAAAAATGCATAAGATAATAACCAAGAAAGAGCTTGCTCCCAAGATTAAACTGCTCGAGATTGAAGCCCCTGAAATAGCTGCCAAGGCTCAAGCTGGGCAGTTCGTCATTCTAAGACTTGATGA
>DATEAU010000192.1:0-19301 GCA_035288165.1 Bathyarchaeia archaeon | reverse complement strand
GCTTACGCCGATTATTATGGAAGCGTTTCTCTTCTCAAAATAATAGGGGTCTGATTTCGTCTCTCTAAAGATCTCATCCATGTGGAGTAAAGCTACTATGTCATACGGGTGAACTCCGATGATGACCGTTTTCTTGGCTTCCGCAGTGAGTCCTTTAGCGGAGAAACCACCAGCCAAGTCGTAGGTGAAGAGGGTTTCGCGTTGCGGGAAGAAATACTTCTTCGGAGGAAGGAGCGTCACATCATAATCTAGTCGCAGTTCGCTTGCGGATTCCAAGGGCGCAAACGTGAACTTGTCTCTCTTGGACTTAACGCCTATTACCTGACAAGAATCATCGGATATGAGGGAATTAACAAAATTGTTAAAGTCTTCTTTCGAGATTATTTTCAATCCTTTTCACCAAGCTTATTGCATTTTTCAGTGAAGCTGCGGTTCTTTGAACCATTCTTAGAAAAACCGCGTATTTAAACACCATTCTCTTTGATATCTTAGCCATTAGTTTCTCAGTCCCCTATCGATTAAATTCTTGCCGTACTTGTTTTGGTAGCCTACATTGACCTTAAGTATATAGCATTTTCGCTGATTATTTTTTGAATTTAACATGAAAACAATCGAATTTTATACTAGTATTCGCCCTTTATTTTATAATATATCATTATTTTTATAAAAACAATAATATTTATTCCTGTGAACTTCTTTTAGCAAATAGTCAAAAAATCGGAAATCAAACGTTTTTGCCCGCTATTGTGTATATTGTGGAACAAGATGCAATTTGTACTTAGACGTCGAAAACGACAGAATCATAGGCGCTACTCCTTACGAATCGCATCCAGTTTCTCAAGGAAAGTTATGCGCCCGAGCTTGAAAAGATGGAAAATCCCAGATGATGCAACCTTGATAGTTTGCGGGCCGCCAATTATGATTAACTTCGCTTGCCAAGACCTATTACGGAATGGCGTATCTCAAAGGCAAGACTGACTAAATGTAAAATAAATAACTCCCTTTCTTTTTGTTATCCCATTGTCATATTTAAAATACGAGTAGTTCATGAACGAGGCGATGCCCTTCTTAAAATATATCTTTGCGTTGATGTAATCATCGTAAACGTGACCGAAGATTTATGTAGTTGATGTGGGCTTTTTGAATCTTTATACAAATACATGTGATGCAATGTTGCCTGAGGGGTCTCACTAGAAACCTAGTGAGGTAAGAAAATGACCGAGACGACAACAAATAAAGAAAAAGAACCGATAAGGGCATCAGAAATCGACCCGAAATTCAAGTATGAACTTTCGAAGATGCACGGGAGCGAAAAACTGCTTAAGTGCTTCCAGTGCGGCACATGCACTTCTGATTGTCCGGTCGCTAGGTTCAGCGACAGTTATAGACCACGCACGATTATTCGGATGGCACAACTTGGTCTCAGAGAACGCGTTTTGAAAAGCGACACTTTATGGCTTTGTGCAGCCTGCTTCACTTGCACGGATCGTTGCCCGCAGGATGTCGAAGTCGCCAGCGTCATACGTGTGCTCAGAAACTTGGCGGCTGAGAAAGGCTGTGTACCGCAAGTGTTCAAAGACCAGGCAGGTAGCGTGCTCGAGTCAGGTTACGCTTACAAAATTCCAGAATTAAGAGTCAAGAAACGTGAAAGCCAAGGGTTGCCGCCACTCCCGAAAGGCAACTCAGAAAGCGTCCGCAAGTCGCTGAAGGGCGTAAAATTCTTCGAGGCGTTAGAGAAAAAGGGTGAGCCGGGTGGGCAGTAAGTACCTGATTTTTCTCGGTTGCGCGGTTCCTTACAGAGTTGCAGCTTACGAAATTTCCGCACGAAAAGTCCTCCAGAAACTAGGCGTGGAACTAGTAGAAATGCCCGAGTTCAACTGCTGCGGTCTCCCGTTAGATCCGGTTAGCCACGAAACCATGCTCATCCTCGCCGCTCGGAACCTGGCTTTGGCCGAGCAGCAAGGCTTGAACATTTTGACGCTCTGTCCAGGATGCGCTGGCACCTTGAAAAAAGTCAATAAAATTCTGAAAGCCGACAAATCGTTAAGAGAGCAGATCAATGGTCACTTGAATGAAGCTGGGCTGGAGTTCAAAGGCACAGTGAATATAAAGCATATCGTGCAGGTGCTGATGGAAGACGTGGGCCTAGCGAATATCAAAAGCGCTGTTGTCAAGCCGCTTACAATGCTACAAGTTGCCGAACACGTTGGCTGTCACTTGTTAAGGCCCAAGGAGTACATTGGCTTCGACGATCCCGAGGACCCCCAGTTTCTTAAAACTCTAATTGAAGCTACAGGAGCGACGTGTCTGGACTACATAGATGAGACAGAGTGTTGCGGGGCTCCAAGCGTCGGCGTAAGCGACAAAGTTGCACTACAGCTAGCAAGAGACAAGCTCAACCATGTCAAGGAGGCTGGCGCGCAAGCTTTAATAACAATATGCGCTTTTTGCCACATAATGTTCGACACCAATGAAGTGCGCATTGAGCGTATGTTCAATGAAGCCTATGGGATTCCAGTTTTGCATTATCCACAGTTATTGGGCTTAGCCATGGGCATGACTCCTGAAGAATTGGCGTTTAACGAACTCAGAGTTGACACATCAAAACTACTCAAGATAGTGGCAGACGGTGCGAAATAGAAATGAGCGGCGTCGGCATCGGTGAAGCTGCACGCGGAACCTTAATCCACGGTTAGACGTTGGACAAGGACGACGTTATAAAAGAGTGTAAACCTGATAGTTGTAACCACGAACAATTACCCAGCTATATGCATGAGCATTCGCGGCGCGGCGAAAGGCTTGATTCACGGCGGCAAATTCGACTAAGGCTTGCTGAACACGGTGGAGATGGCGTTCCCCGCTCATGACCCGTGCTTCGGATGCTCCACGCACTTCGCGGTGGGGCAGATGCCCTTAACGGTGGAAGTCTTCGACAGCCAGAAGCAGCTTTTGCAGAAGCTTCAACGCTGAACCCGAAACCTTTTCTTCCCTTCTATTCTCATTTTAGTGGCGTTCACAATTGACCAAAGGCGAAAACGAGCTCCAGAAACAACTTGAAGAATGGCTTGGCAAACCATGGAAAATTGTCGTGGCGGGAATCGGCAACCCGATACGCATGGATGATTTCGTTGGCGTTAAAATCGTTCAAGACCTCCAGGGCAAACTGCCAAGAAACGTTTGCTTGATCGAGTGTGAAACGGTGCCTGAAAGTTTTATGGATGAAATAGTGGAGCTTAAACCCTCTCACGTGTTGCTGATAGACGCTGCTGTGATGGGGCTAAAGCCTGGCGAGGTGCGCCTGTATGACGCGGAAAAGATAACCAATGTTCCCTCCATATCCACGCACACACTGCCCATCCGCGTGTTCTGCGACTACATTATGCAACTAACGAAAGCAAAAATCGCCTTATTATTACTCCAGCCTGGAAACACCGAGTTTGGAGAAGGCTTGACACGAGAAGTGGGAGCCGCAGCCGAAAAAATAACGCTAATACTCTCAAAGTTATTGGGAGGATAATAAAATCAACGTTTGAACCTTGAAGCAGAGGATTCTCCTTTTGATTTCGCGCTCTTTTCGGAAAACATTATATCGCAAAAACTACAGATAGTATCTTAGCGTTTTAGGGAGGGTGAACTTTTGGCAAAGAAAAAAGGTGAAAAATACCAGTGCGAAGAATGCGGACTTATCGTCGTCGTGGAAGACGCCTGCGCCTGCGAGCCATGCGATATAGTTTGTTGCAGTGTTCCTATGAAGCCTGTTAAGGAAGTAAAGGCAAAGACTAAAACCAAGGCAAAACCGAAAGCAAAGAAGTAAAACTCCAACTCACTCTTTTTTTGTTTTTCCACTTTTCGGCTACCTTTTGAGGCGAAGAGTGTTTCTTTCGTTCTCTTATTTTTCTGTCCCCTTTTTTCTTGGTTTAATAGAATCATCTGCACTTCCATTCTTGCATTAATTAGTCGACCCAAGACGTTTGAAGGAGTCAGAAAATAGTGGGTTCTACCTTAATTCTCGCTCTATCCTCATTTCTTAGTATCAAGCATCTAAGTTCTCAGTAAGTAAAGCTGAAATACACCGATACGCCGTAAGAAAGTGATTTAGTGTATGGCAGCAGAAGTCGTGGTTCCTACAATCAATCCTTCAGTTAAGAAATGGATTGTTATTTCAGCTTTGATAGGCTACGTCGTGTTGCTCTTTTTCCTCTTCTTCTTCATCGACATCGGCAAGTTGTTGTCGGATCTTGGAAGTGTGAATGTGAGCATTTACCTGCTAGCGCTTATCTGCGTGATAGTTTCAATCACTTTCCACGCATTAGTCTGGTTTCAACTCCTCAACTCGGTCTCGATAAAGCTCGGTTTCCGCCGAACATACGTTCTCTACTGGGCGGGCGTTTTCGTGGACAACCTCATCCCTGGAGGTTGGTCGGGCGACCTGTTCAAAGCTTACCTGCTCTCAAGAGACCCTGAATTGGATAGTGGCAGAGCAGTGGCTTCCGTGGTCGCCAAAAACGTGTACGAAGCCATATTTAACTTGGGAAGCATGATTCTAGGTCTAGTACTATTATTGTTTACTTACGATCTTCCAGACAACGGGGTTCTTTTGTTAATCGCAGGGGTAATGGTGCTCCTCACTCTGCCCTTGGTGATTCTGCTTGCTGTAAGCTTCAAGCCTAAAGGTGCAAAAAAATTTATGTCATTCCTGATTCGCCTTCTCTCACGCGTGAACGGAAAAAGGTGGAACCTCACCAACCTTCAGGCAAACATGGAGAAGACAGTTGACAACTACCATGAAGGAATGCAGCTTCTCCTAGAAAATCCGAGAATGTTTTTCAAGCCGATGATACTATCGTTTTTCGCGTGGGGCTTCGAAGTTATCGCTCTGCTCCTCGTGTTTGCCTCTCTCGGACAAACGGTTCCCCTGGACAAGGTAATAATCGTTCGCGCTATAGCAGGCAACGTGGAATCGCAAGGCTACGCTTTCGCGGGATACGCCCAAATAATCACGATCGCGATCTATGGCGCGCTTCAAGTGACGAGTAGCGCGTCGGTGGCTCTATTGGGCGGACTGGTTATTTTCTGGCTTAAAACCGGAATCTCCTACGCTGCGTTCCATTGCACCGTATTCTCGCCGTGCTCTAATTATGTTTGCAGAGCAATCGGGATAGGTGGCGTGGCGGGTAACAAGCCCTGCAAGACAAAGGAACACGACTCTCAGGAACAAGCGAATAAATCTTGAAAATCAATTAGGCTATCTATGATTTTTGAGTTTTTGTGGTAACTGTGGCTGGGTGGGATTTGTGTTTCAGTCTTGCGTGTTGGTGTTGCTTTGGTAATTTGACTGAGTGGCAGTTTGTGTTTTCTGGAAAATCTTAAATACTTAATCGCTGGATAGCGTAGCTTGTCCGATTTTTCGGATAAAATTGAAATGATTAAGGAAAAAACAGGAATGGAGAATAATTGTTATGTATAAGATTTCTGTGAAAAACTCGAAACTTAACAAGACTACAGCTTCTATCGCTGTGTTTCTGATGTTGACGATTGTTGTCACGCTTGTTGCTTTGCCAGCAGCTAATGCACATATACCCGCGTGGGGTATACCAACGTTCGCCTACGTAATTGCTGTACCTAACCCTGTAGGGGTCGGTCAGACAACGACCATCTACATGTTTCTTGGAAACCTACCTTTTGACGGTGCGGCACTAGTAAACGATTATAGATTCCGTAACTACAAACTCACCATTACAGCGCCTGACGGTACAGTACAAACACAGAATTGGGATTATATCTCAGACCCGACAAATAGCAAGTATTATCCCTTTACTCCTACCCAAGTCGGCGCATATACGCTTAACTTCACTTACCTTGGGCAAGCGGTAAATGACTACAGCCATGCCCCCAATTCGGCGTATGTTAACGATACTTATCTGCCCAGCTCCAATACAGCAACACTTACTGTCCAGCAAGAACCAATTCCCACAACGGTCAGCACACCACCTCCACAATTTCCAACCGAATACTGGACGCGCCCAATATACGGTGAAAACGCTGCTTGGTGGTCGGTTTCCTCTAACTGGCTTGGCACAGGTGTAAGAGGCTATGGTAGCATGCCTGGACCAAATGAAGGAATGTTCTCAGGTGATTCCGTAGGACCTCAAACTGCCCATGTCATGTGGACAAAGCCGCTCCAAAATGGAGGCGTCGTCGGAGGAAACCTTTTTGAGATTAAGGGAAATCAGTGGTTCGAGGGCTCTGCATACAATCAAAGATTCCAAAATCCGATTATAGTGAATGGAAAACTCTATTATACTGAGCCAGTTTCATTCACAGGTGTCGCTAGTGGACCAACCAAAGCCGTTGACCTGCGCACAGGGGAAGTTCTCTGGTCTCGAAATGATGTGCCCGCGCTTTCATTCGCTTACATATATGACCTTGAAGATCCGCAGCAGCATGGCGTTTATCCAGCAATCTTATTCACAAGTAACTTTGCCCGCGCTTTTGATGCAGACACAGGAAACCCAATGTTCAACGTAACAGGAGTTCCCTCAGGCACCACAGTACTTGGTCCTCAAGGCGAACATTTGAGGTATGTCTTGGCAAATGCAGGCAACACCTCAAAACCAGATTGGCGTTTGGGTGAATGGAACTCGACTAGGCTGTGGTCTGGGATGGGCTTTCCAGGGACTCTCACTACTGGTTTGTCACCGACACTTCAAAATGCTTCCACCGGATTGCCAGCAAACGCTTCCTGGTCCATGACTGGTTCAACAATGACTAACACCTTTAGAGTGGATGCAAGCATTTCAACTGGCGTGTTTAACCGTTATGACTGGAACGTTACGATACCCTGGCGCAACACCATGACCTCCACACCGAGCGTACTTTCAGTTTTCGCCGGCAATATGATGCTTTTAAGAAACGGCTCTTATCCTGCATTAGGCCCAGGCGCATACGTTCCCTACACATACTTTGCTGTCAACCTTAACAAATCTAGAGGTGAAATTGGTTCGGTGCTATGGTGGAGCACAGTTAACCCGCCAGCAGGACGCAATATCACCACTGTCACATATGCTGGAGCCGATCTAATGGCTGGTGTCTTCGCTGAATCATATAGGCAAACTTCCCAATTCGTAGGATACAGCTTGGTAGACGGCAAGCAAATATGGGGTCCAACTCCATCTCAAATAGCCCTCGATTACTATGGCAGCCAAGGACCTGGCACCTTAGCCAATCAGATTGCTTACGGCAAAATCTATAGCAGTGCATACGGAGGAATACTCTACGCTTATGATTTGAAAACTGGAAATCTACTGTGGACCTATGGTAATGGCGGGAAAGGTAACAGCACTAACAGCAACTTTGAAGTACCTGGGCCGTACCCCACCTTCGTAAACGCTATCGGTAACGACGTAGTATACCTGGTTACTTCTGAGCACACTATTCAAACGCCTATCTACTTGGGTGCATTAATGCGTGCCGTTAACGCTACAACGGGACAAGAAATCTTTACTCTCTCAAATATTAACAACGAGTTCGCAACTTCAAGCTTTGCTATCGCCGATGGCTTTGCAACAACCTTCAACGGGTACGACAACCAAATTTACAGTATTGGCAGAGGACCCAGTGCCACTACAGTCACGGCTTCACCGAAGATCTCTGCATACGGAAATAAAGTGCTTATAGAAGGCACAGTCGTTGACATTTCAGCTGGCACAAAACAAAACGAGCAGGCGGCACGCTTCCCCAACGGCGTCCCAGCAGTTTCAGACGATAGCATGACTGATTGGATGGGTTACGTTTACCAACAAAAATCACGCCCGACTAACGTTAAAGGTGTTAATGTCCTCCTGTCAGTGTTTGATTCTAACGGCAATACTTACAACATGGGCAATGCTACAAGTGATTCAAGTGGTGCGTTCAGTTTGGTCTGGCAGCCTCCTATTCCTGGCAAGTATACTGTTTTCGCTACTTTCGCTGGCACCAACGGATACTGGCCGTCATCCGCAGAGACCGCAATTAGTGTTGATGAAGCTACACCAGCTGAACCACAGCAAGAACCGCCACAACCATCGATGGCTGACACGTACTTCCTGCCGGCAACTGCAGGCATCATAGTTGCAATCCTCGTAGTCGGCATTTTGCTAGCACTGTTGCTGCTTAGAAAACGACCATAAGCTTTCCGTAACCGTAAGCCACTTTCCTCTTTTTCTCTTTCTTACGAACAAAATAGGCTGAGTGCTTTAATTTAGAGAATGCATGTGAACTCCTGAAGGTTGAAGGAAGATGGTTCATGTGTTAAAGAGCGGGAGGATTTTAACTCAAGCTCAAATTGAGATGTTGCCTACAAACCCTGTTTTTGTCAATATTTTCGGCGAGACTTTAATTATTGTTAATTTGATATGTAGCTTTATTTTCGTTTCTCTCCCCCCGACGACTCGTTGGCTGTCGCCTTTTCTGGCAGGAATCAGTCGGTGGTTCTTGAAGACAGCTTTGTTGGGTTGAATTGGTTGCGGGTCGTGTTTATTAGAAAATTATAAATATGAAAACGCTTCATAACGAGTTTATCCGATTTTTCGGATAAAAAACAAAGAAAAATGGAAGGAAAAACATTGAAATTATCTAAGAATTCTACGAAACACACGCAATTTCTGAAGAGCAAAACAATAACTGCAATTGCTTTGTTTCTGACGTTAACTATTGCTATCCCGCTTGCTGCTTTGCCAGCTGCCAACGCGCACACTCCCGTATGGACTATTATTGGCTACGCCTATGTCTCGGCTTCGCCTAACCCTGTGGGCGTAGGCCAAAGAGTGGCGATTTTTATGTGGACTGGTCCACCCTTAGCCGGTGCACTTGCGGAGAACGGTATTAGACGCCAAAATTTCACATTAACCATCACTAAGCCTGACGGAACAACTGAAACTCAACGTTGGGATGTCGTCCAAGACTCAACAGGCATACAGTCCTATTATTACTATCCTACTCAAGTCGGCAATTACACAATCAAGTTTGACTATGGTGGACAAAAGTATACTTGGAATCAAGCAAATACACCTGGGCTTTCATCGTCAAACGCAGCGTATGAAAACGACACTTACACAGCTGCCAGCAGAACATATACTTTAACTGTACAGCAAGAGCCAATACCTGAGCCCATAAGTAGCTATCCGCTTCCATCGGAATACTGGACACGTCCGATAGAAGGACAGAACACAGACTGGTACTCGGTCGCATCAAACTGGTTGGGCACGCCCTATATTCCTGGAGCTAACGCAGCCTTTGGCATTCCTGGCGCTTACCAGCCAGACGGCTCAGCGCCAAACAGCGCACACATAATGTGGACAAAGCCAATCGCGTATGGAGGAGTCGTCGGAGGAAATAGCACTACATATACAGGCGAAATGTACTACCAAGGTGGTTCATACAATATACGGTACGCCAATCCGCTGATCATGCACGGAACCCTCTTCTACCAAGAACCGTACGGCAACTCGGGCGTCGGCGGAGACTACGTTGCAGTGGACTTGCGAACTGGAGAAGAGCTATGGCGTGTTAACACCACAGCTACAGGTATCAATCTTGTGCCGTCATTCGGTTACCTTTACGCTCTCGAGACCATCAACCAACACGGAATTCTGCCGAACGGCTTGTTGATCGCATCTGGTTCAGTTTCAGGTCAGGGTACAGTTTGGAGAGGATATGACCCGAGAACTGGTTACCTCACAGGCATGAACGTCACCAATGTTCCGGGGGGCACAAACGTGGCTGGACCACGAGGAGAGTACCTGAAATACACTCTTACAAACCTTGGCACGAGCAGTAATCCCAACTGGCGTCTAATGCAATGGAACTCATCTAAAGTATTCGGTGCAGAGGCAGGTACAGGTGTTGGCGGCTGGTACACGGGAAACATACCCGGAAACACACCATTCAATACTACTGCTTTAGGAACGAACACGTACTGGAACGGTTCAGCATGGGTATCAAACGCTGTTAGACTAGCCCAAGGCTATTCAGCAGTACAGTGGACAACACCAGCCTACGACTGGAACGTATCAGTAGCGCTGGGTCGAGGAACATGGAGCATCGGAACAGCAGTACAGGGGGTCTTCCCTCTAGTCGACTTGAATAATATACTGCTTTTGATTCAGGGAACTTTCGGAGGATACCCAATTGACTACTCTGCAACGGTAACCACTTTTCCAGCGAACATTACAGCCATAAGCCTAAAGCCAGCGACACTAGGTCAAGTGCTTTGGACAAAATCCTATCCGCAAGCGCCAGGCAATAATACCCGATTCCTTGCAGGCTGGGATCCAAGCAGAGAAGTCTTCGTCTTCACAGACAAAGAAAGCATGGTGCATTACGGCTACAGCCTTAAAGATGGAAGCCAATTATGGGGTCCAACGGTCATTCCAGAAGATACCACATCCGACTGGAACTTCTTGAACATAGCCCAAACTATGGTCGCTTACGGCAAACTTTACTGGTCGAGCTGGGCAGGAATAATATACGCTTTTGACATTCAGACTGGAAAGCTATTATGGACCTACGGCAACGGCGGAGAAGGCAACAGCACTAGTACTGGGCTCACTTCGTCTTGGGGTCGTTTTCCTACCTTTATTAGCGTCATTGCTGACGGAAAAGTCTACTTAGATACCACGGAGCACTCGCCGAATTCTCCACTCTACAAAGGCTATAGGTTCCGCGCTCTTAACGCAACCGACGGAACAGAACTCTGGACTCTATTTGATTACGCCAACCAGATGTATGGAGGTGCCGCCCCAATTGGCGACGGTTACCTCACATACCTCAACACCTACGACATGCAAATATACGCTATAGGTAAAGGTCCAAGCAGCACTGTTGCTTCCGCGTCGCCAAAGGTTTCGGTTTACGGAACTAGCGTACTGTTGGAAGGTACGGTGATGGACATCGCTGCCGGCACGAGGCAACCTGAGCAAGCAGCGCGCTTTCCAAACGGTGTTCCCGCCGTCTCTGACGAAAGCCAAAGCTCGTGGATGGAGTACGTGTACATGCAGAAACCACGTCCGACGAATGTGATTGGCGTTGAGGTTACGTTGAGTGTGCTTGATGCGAATGGAAACTTCCGCGAAATCGGCACGACCACAAGCGACGCATCTGGCTTCTACAGCCTAATGTGGACTCCTGACATTCCAGGAAAGTACACTGTTGTCGCAAGGTTCGCAGGCTCTGAAAGCTACTACCCATCACAAGCAGAAACAGCCTTCGCAGTTGATCCAGCACCGCCAGCGCCAACTGAGCCCGAGCCTCAACCGCTAATTATGACTGACACGTACATTATGTACTCGACTGTCGCAATAGTCATTGCAATCGCCGTGGGATTCGCAGTCGCCATAGTTCTGCTTCGGAAAAGACCATAGGCAAAACCAAAAGCGCTCACTATATCTCTCCCTTTTTTTCTTATGAATGTGCGGAGGGTGGGACGTGAACCCTCGACCTCAACCTAGGAGGATCTCGCATTATTCTTATCTACCGCCTGTATACATTGTACTGGATGTGTATACGAGGGTAGAACTATGACCGAGGTTTTGTCTGTGAGGGTCAAGAAAAGCCTGAAACATGAGGCTGAAAAGTTGGGGGTCGACTTAAAAGTGGCTGTGGAGGGGCTCCTTGAGGAACTTGTGGCTGAGAAGAAGGTAAATGCACAGAACATCGCAAAAGAACTTAGAGCCCTCATGGACGTTAAACCTGAGGAGTGGGTAAATGACGTCAGAGCGACGAGGCATGAGATGTAAGTACCTCATAGACACTTCGGCACTTTATCCGATACTTATCTCTGGCTCCCCTTCAACGTTGACGAATGTGCAGTTAGCTCCCTTACAGAATATGAGATTGGGAACGTCCTGGGGAGGGAGAACCTGCAGAAGAAGCTCAAGAATCCAAGGATAATTGCAATGATTTTTTCTGAAGCAATACGTCCCCTGCGAAAGATGGAGATTGATTCCATCGCTGATGTTTTGGCAATTGCCATGGAAAGGAATCTCCCCTTCTACGATGCCTCCTACGCGTACATTGCTGAAAAACAAAATATAAGATTGGTAACGCAGGATACAGACTTGTTGAAGGAGTGCAAGGTTGCAATTCCAGTGGACAAAATGGAGTGATTTTAACAAATCATTCGTATACAGCATCGAGAAAGAGTTAAGAAATGGGTTTAGGAGTTTTTTGCGAAAAGAGGCCCGTTGCATGAGTTAACATGCGATACAATTAAATAACTTCGTCGCATTACACTTAGTGTGGTTACGTAGATGGCTAGATCAAAGAAGCGTCAAGTGTGTTTCAGGATTGAAGAGTCGCTTGTCAAGGAGATGGAATACATACGTGACCAAACGGGAGTTCCTGTGAGCACTCAAGTGGAAATGCGGCTTAAGGGCTTCTCCATTGCAAGAAACGTTGAGAAACAAGGCAGTGCGGCAGAAATTTTGCGTTGGTACAGGAATCTAACAAAAGATGAAGAATACGCCGACAATGTGGATGAAGCCATCGAGAGAATGCGGGAGCTGAAACTTCACTAAATGGTTTGCCTTGACACGGCTTTCCTTGCAGATTTGTTTCGCAAGAATCCTGCTGCTGAAATGAAGCTGAAGGAGTTCGTCGATGCACGTGAGGAAATCTCGATTACTGTGATGACTGTGGCTGAATTGTATTTTGGAGCTTACAAGTCAAACAGGCTGGAAGAGGAAAAAGCAAAGGTGGAACAGATTAAACGCAGGTTTTTGATTCTGGAAATGAACGAGAGCGGAGCCCAAAAATTCGGAGAACTCCTAAGCAGGTTGGAGAAGAGTGGAAAGACAATCTCTGACAGAGATGTCCTAATTGCGGCAATCGCCATTTCAAAAGGAGAAAACACGATAGTTACGAGAAACGAGAAAGACTTCGCGAGAATCTCTGAATTATCAGTTATAACTTACTGAAAAAATGGCGGGCGGGGAGAGCTTTTGAATCATGCCTTACTTGTGATTTTCACCCCACAAACCTCTTCTTTTTTGAAAAAATAGGTGCTAACGACGATCACTTTTTGAATACCTAGTGCGAATGCACTATAAGCCGCGAAGCATCTATAATTAGAAATGCAACCTAATCAGCAGAGAAGCCAAATCAAGCCAGGCATTCACGTTAAAATCGTGTTAAAACGGCACCAGCGGAGCGGCATTTTAACCGAGGGCATAGTCAAAGAAATCCTCACCAACAGCTCAGCACATCCCCACGGAATCAAAAGTTCGCCTTACAGACGGCAAAGTCGGCAGAGTACAATCAATAATGTAGCGGTTTGCTGAGTTGCCCGCTCAGAAGTGAACCTGTTTAAAATGGGTCGCGGATTGTCCGTGGCGGGCGGGGATAGGTCTAAACCCGCGTCTAAATTTAGCGCGTAGCGACTGTCGCTACAAAATAAGCTAATTTACTTCCGAGTTGATAATGCGCCCTCGACTAGGAAGAGAATCATGGCTATTACGGTTACAAAGACAAGCATCGCAAAATCGTATTCAAGAGCCTGACCAATCGAATATGTCGCTGCAGCAATTACAACTTCTACGCTTAGAATGCCTGCGAAAAAGAACGAGTAAAAAACAAATCGGGGAAACAATTTTCCGCCTACCAAGAAATACCCCTTCACCATTTGCCGCTGCTTTACCACATAATCTCCGTAGTTGGTTTTCTCCACCAACCCTAGTTCTTCGAGCTTCTGAAGCTGTCTGTACGCCACGCTTGGACTGCTGAGACTTGCAACACGTGCCAGTTCCCGTGGTCCCAACGGCTTATTCTCATTCACCAAAGTGACGTATACTTTGAGCGTCGTACCTTCCAGCTCTTCGTCAACCGGCACCCTTAACGCCTCGTGGCAACAAACACTTCCAAACCTTGGTAGAACAGCAATATTTGTTTTTCATTCAGCAAATCATTGTATAGGTATCCGTTTCCGACCAGTTGGAACTGCACCTGCCTAAGCGCGTCGGCTTTTCCGTAACTGCCTGGATTGCCGTAAGCCACTTGTCCCTCAACGCTGCCGTACAAGTGGACATCGCTATTCAAATGAGCGTACGGAACCCCGTGAACGCCAGTCACCCCAGATAAACTGATGAGCCTTGAACTGTGGGGAGTCCAGACTTCGTCCTCCCCAGCAAGATACGTGTAGTGCCTTGAGTCAGCAACAATTGACCAAGTCACTGATGATGTTCGGTTCTCAATTGCAGTCGGTTGATAACCGATTTTGGCGTCAAAACTCCGGACACGTACAGCCTCATCAGACAGGTTCGTTACGTTTAAAACGACCAAATATGAAACGACAAGACCGTCCGCTTGAACCGCGCCACCGAAAGAGTCAAGGTAGTCGATTTCGACGACACTATTGTTCCACCCCAAACCTGTAGATGTAGAGTTAGAGTTGATAGGCTCAATGTAAGCGTATACAACATCCACCTTCAAATCCACCTTGGACAACGAAGGGAAACCAGAAACTATAAGCGGATAAGCTATTGCAATCCCAAGGATTAGGGCTGTTAGGCTTCCAGCCACGATTATTATCGCGTTGCGATTCATATTTTTCACCGCGGTTGTAGTATATTATCATTCTTTTAACTATCACTGCGGAACGTAAGTGTTCCAAACTGGAACATTTAAAGGTGAGTTACTTTGCGGAAAAAGTGCAAAAAACAAGCAAGATTTGAGCAAGAAAATGCGGGCGGGGTGGGATTTGAACCCTACCAGAGTGGAGATGGCACCCCACGAACCCTCTTTTTTTGAGTGTCCAGGGAATACATGTAGTGGATCTCTTTGGTTCTTTTTTTCCATTGCCATCGAAGTCTCGGAGAATCTGAAATTGGATTTTCCTTATACAGACTTATCGAAAGTGCCCATTGACGACATATTGGAAAAATATTAATAGAAGGTACTCAGGATAATGATTTATCCTATATTTAGGATAAAAAAAATTAAAATAAGAAAAATACAGGAGAAAAAATAAATGGAAAATTCAAAGAAGCAAAAATTAACTACAATTGCTTTGATTCTGCTGTTAACTATTACTATCCCGCTTGTTGCTTTACCAGATGCCAACGCGCATACCCCCAAATGGACTTATACTAGCTACGCGTATGTCATTGCTTCACCTGACCCTATTGGAGTCGGTCAACGTGCTCTTTTGATGATGTGGGTTGACTGGCCCTTTCCAGGTGCCACAGTAGATAATAACATTAAACGCCATGACTACAAACTTACTATTACAAAGCCAGACGGAACCACCGAGATAAAAACATGGGACATAATTTATGACCCAACAGGAGTAAATTACATTTCCTATACGCCTAATCAAGTCGGCACCTACACGTTATTCTTCGAATATCCTGGGCAAACGTACATTTGGAATCAAACGACCACCCCTGGACTTGCATCATCAAGTGCGGCTTACCAAAACGATACATATGGGCCCGCCACCGCAACAACAACACTTATCGTACAACAGGAACCGCTGTCTGACCCGAAAAATAGTTATCCACTTCCAACTGAGTACTGGACGCGCCCAATAGAAGGACAGAACACAGATTGGTGGAAAATCTCATCAAACTGGCTGGGCTATACTATTGTTGGTAGTGACGTTGCAAATGTTTATCAACGGGTACAGCCGGACGGATCAGCACCTAGCAGCCCTCATATATTGTGGACTAAGCCTATCGATGATGGAGGAGTTATCGGAGGAAGCAACGTTGGTATTGAGGGTAACACTTTCTACATGGGGCTTTCATACAATGTTAGATTCGGGAATCCAATAATTATGCAGGGAAGGCTCTTTTATGAGCTGCCGCGGGTGAATGACGCCACGGGCGGGGGATGGATGGCTGTTGATCTGCGTACCGGCGAAGAAATTTGGTTCGATGGCTTGATGGGTTTTTCTGGAAGTGGTGTCCCTAGCCCAACCTTTGGTTACGTGTATGCTGCTGAAACTGAAAACCAACATGGAGCGCCTCCGCCTGGCTTCTTATTCTCAAGCAACTTTGCCGCGGCATATAACGCAATGAACGGACGACGGGAGTTCAATGTGACCAACGTTCCCTCAGGATATGAAATCGGTGGACCTCATGGAGAGCGTTTGCGCTTCCAACTTAGCTTGGCGAACAGGTGGATAGCTCAGTGGAACTCATCCAGAATGTGGAATATGGGCACTTCTTTAGACTATCAACCTTACTGGAACCAGACAAGGGGTTGGGTAATCGCAAACGTACCAATAACTCCAGCACGGCCAACAACATCGCTGGGATCGGGACGGGCATGGGGCTGGAATGGTACCGCATGGGACAATATGGCTACGTCAGCAGGAAATGCAGCAGCAACCCCACGCTACGACTGGAACTTAACAATACCGACGGGGATACCAACGGGATCAACCATACGTTACGTTATACTTGACGACATAATGCTTGGCGGTAACCTCTTTATCCCACCTATAGGCAGCATCCAAAAGGGAGTTCCCGACTACACAATGTGGGCTTTAAGTATGAAACCGGAAACGCGAGGAAACCTATTGTGGATCAAGAATTATTCAGCCCCATCAGGGAACGGCACGCGATATTTGACATCAGTGGATCCAATAAACCGCGTCTTCATCACGACAGATAAAGAGACTATGACGTGGAACGGTTACAGCCTCGACGACGGGAGTCAATTGTGGACAACAACTCGGCCAAATGCAACTTCCTACGAGTATTTCAGTACAGGTGGTTCTGTCGCTTACGGTCGATTTTACTATTCAGGCTACGGTGGAAAACTTTATGCCGTTGACACAAAGAATGGATCCATACTGTGGACTTACGGTGGTAATAATGGTCCTGGCAACAGCACTTTCAACGGTCTTGAAACAGCATGGGGTGATGTCCCCGTTTTCATTGGAGCTATTGCAGACGGAAAAGTATACTTGTATACCAGTGAGCACTCTCCAAATACACCCATGTATAAAGATGCAAAGATGCGTGCCATTGACGCATATACTGGAAAGGAAATATGGACTATGATGGGGTACGGTGTCTCTTTCGCAGGAGTCATGGGCATGGCAGTTGCAGACGGAATCCTTGTATACGAGAACGCGTATGACAGTCAAATATACGCTGTCGGCAAAGGACCAAGTGCTTTGACGGTTACGGCGCCAGATGTTAGTGTTGAGCTGGGTAAGTCGCTAGTGATCCGTGGCACTGTGACTGACATTTCTGCTGGTACAAAACAGAAGAGCAGGCGGCGCGCTTTCCAAACGGTGTTCCCGCTGTTTCTGACGCAAGCCAGAGCGCGTGGATGGAGTACGTGTACATGCAGAAGCCTCGTCCGACGGACGCTACAGGCGTCGAAGTCATTTTGAGCGTGCTTGACTCTAACGGCAACTTCCGCGAAATCGGCAAGACCACGAGTAATTCTGATGGGTTCTTTACTTTCAACTGGAAGCCTGATATTGAGGGGCAATTTACTGTTTATGCTTCGTTCGTTGGCAGCGAATCGTATTGGCCCTCGCACTCAGCGACCTCTTTCGCAGTTGATCCTGCACCGCCAGCGCCAACTGAGCCTGAGCCTGAACCGCCAAGCATGACTGACACGTACATTATGTACTCGACTGTCGCAATAGTCATTGCAATCGCCGTGGGATTCGCAGTCGCCATAGTTCTGCTTCGGAAAAGACCATAAGCAAAACCAAAAGCGCTCACTATATCTCTCCCTTTTTTCTTATGAAGGTGCGGAGGGTGGGACGTGAACCCTCGACCTCAACTTACGAGGTTGGTGCTCTATCCAAAGAGCGTTATCGGTTGCATCTCAATCGGCTCGGATTTGAACAATTCATGAGTACTCTTAACTTTTAATTCTGCTTGCCTCACGGGAGCGCCTGAAAAGCTGCTTCCCTGAAGTGAACGTCAAACGTGAATACCTCGGTAACTGAAAGGTCTCGCATTAGAGCGAAGCTCGTGCAGTCTGTGAAACTCCATGATTTACGAGCAGACTTTCGGAAGATGTAGAGCGCTTTTTCGAACAAGCTCTCGTCGATCCAGAATACTCGTACGCTGTTGCTTTTTCTAATTTTATCGATGAAGTAGGATGCCGAAGCCGAATCCCTTCTTGAACGCAATAAAGTGAGTGTTTCATCTAATACATAGTCGGTGGTTACGGAAACGCCGTGTTTTCCAGAAGCTATCTCGGCTAGGAATTTGCATGCTGCTTCATGGTTTATGTCGTCTGCCACTTCTGCGGCATACCAAGCGCTGGTGTCGACGAAGATCAAGTGTTTTCCCCATAAAGGTACTTATCGTGGTCTTCTGACCCGTGGTCTTTCTTTCCGGTTCGCTTTGAGCTTGGAGGGCACGTGAAAATGGGGTCGTCTGGGTTAACGTTACCTTCAACTGTTGCTCGGACGGCTTCGCGGAGGACTTGTTTGATGCTCATCGAGTTCCTCTTGGCGTACTCTTCCAGAAGTTTATGCTCAGCCTCGGTTAAGGTTGTTTGGACAACTTTCATCTTACATGTCACATCCTGAATGAAATATGAGCAATGAATAGATTTAAAGTTTTCCAGCAGCCTGAGGAAAAAATCCACCTAAATGGCATTAGGTAAAATTACTTGAAAAAGCCCAACAAAAGACAAGAATTAGGCAAAATCTAGGCGGGATAGGTTTAAACCCACGTTTAAATTTACCGTGTAGCGACTGCTACAAAAAAATGAAGAAGGAAAATTAACAGCCTCAGAGTGTTTGTCAAGAAGTTTTGACCTGTGAAGCGAACTGGTCTTAGTAGTAGGTTGATTCTCGGTGTTGGTCTAAACCGACAAACAACTTAACAAATATTAAAGTAATCAACGCGATGGCTACCAATATGATAATCAATATTGAAAGAGCAAGGAAAGGGTTTCTTGAAAAAGGCAGTAACGCTCCCACAAAAAACGCGATGAGAAATCCCATTACAATAATATAGCCCGTCAAAGTTGCTTTTGGAAACGGCATAGGAACCCGATTAATCTTTCTTAACCCTGAAGGCACACATATTCCACGGCTACCGTTCAGCAAGTTCGGCAAATTAGCTTTTTCGACATTAAGTTTTGTGAAGCGCTGACTAATGCCCTTACGCGATAAGTTTAAACCTAAAAGTGAAATGCAACGAGATTGGGAAACAAAAAGCGGCAATTCTGCCTTTTTTACGCAAAAACCCTGCAAGAAACAGGCAAAATTTGAGCAAGAAAATGCGGGCGGGGAGGGATTTGAACCCTCGACCCCCAACTTAGGAGGCTGGTGCTCTATCCGT
>DATEAU010000191.1:0-8407 GCA_035288165.1 Bathyarchaeia archaeon | reverse complement strand
CGTGCGTTTGCTGATGGCTAAGCCGAAACCCATCCCTTTGGCTTTCGTTGTGAAAAGCGGTGACCAGAGTTTGCTCAGGGTCTTCTTTGACATCCCCGCTCCAGTGTCGTGGAAGACAATTTGCCATTTATCTTTCATTTGGTTGTTGGTTATTGTGAGGGTTCCGCCTTCTGGCATGGCGTCAATTGCGTTGTTGATTATGTTGACGAATGCTCTCATAACCTTCACGGTGTCAACCTTCACTTCAACATTATCCTCAGTTGCGTTTACAATTTTAATTCTGCTGGGAACCTCAACGAGGGATAAAGCGTCTTTAAGCAGTGCCTTCGGAGTAGTGGCGGTGAGTTTCAAGCTTAGCTCCCTTGAGTATTCCAGCAAATCATTGACAATCTTGTTAGAGTATTCAATGGCTTTATCGATGACGCACAGCATTTCTGTCCTTTTTTCGTTTTGTTGGGCAGACTGTTTTGTTTTCAGGTAGTATGTGGCGCCCATGATGCTTGTTAACGGATTGCGTAAGTCGTGTCCAATCATTGCTGCCAGTTCGCCGATGGCTGCAAGCCTCTCAGATTTAACCAGTTTAGCCTGAGTTAGCTCGAGTTCTTTTGTTCGTTTATCCACCAGTTGTTCTAGCTTTTGAGAGTATTCTGCCAACTGGTTTTGCAGTTGTTTCTTTTCAGTAATGTCCACTGCAAGTTCCAGAGCCGCGACAACTCTGCCCTCTTTGTCCTTGATTGGAGTGGCGATAAGCTCAACAGTATAATGCCTGCCTGTAACATCCATAGACGAGTATTCATGCGCATCAACCGCTACTCCGTTTTCAAAAACTTTCTTCACGCCACAGTCGGGGCAGACATTGTCTAACGTGTTGAGCGTTGCGTAGCAAAGTTTGCCCTCTACGTCGCCCTTGTAACGTTTTATGAAGCTGTTCGCCCAGATTACACGGTAGTCTTTGCTTATGGCGATGAGACCAGCGCCAACGTTTTCTGTGACAGCTTCAAGAGTATCCCGTTCCTGTTCCATGGCAGCTTCAAGCCTCTTACGCTCAGAGACATCGTGAATAATCTCTAAGACGCAATTGTTGTTGTTCAGTTTTATCGAAGTTGCGCTAAGTTCAATTGGGAATTCTATTCCATCCTTTCTGAGGGCGTTGATTTCAATTCTTCTCTCAAAGTTGTTCCCTTCATGAGCCAAGAGTTTTTCAAGGAGCATGAGATGAGCTTTGCGATTCTCCGGTGGAACTACCAAATCATTCAGTTTGTTACCAATGGCTTCTTCGGCGCGGTATCCAAAGATTTTTTCCGCGGTGTTATTCCAAAAAATTACGCCGTCTGTTTCGTCGAGCAGAACTATTGCATCTCCCGCAAAAGTGCTTATCGCACGGAACTTCTCTTCACTTGTTTTCAGGGAATCCTCAAGCTGTTTGCGTTCAGTGATGTCCTTAACAAAAACAGATAGCCCCGCCATTGTGGGATACGCGCTGATTTCAAAGATGAATTTCTTATCTCCCCATTTGTAGTTGTAAGAAAAACTCTTTGGCTGCTTTGTCCTGAATACTTCTCTGAAGACTTGTTCAGCTTCTGTTCCCATGACATCGGGGAAAACCTCAGTAAGGTATTTTCCAATGGCTTCTTTTGCAGGTGTTTCCGAGAGATTTTCTGACGCTTTATTCCAATAAGTAAACCTCAGGTCTTCGTCAATTGCGAAGAAGACATCACTGATGCTCTCGGTAAGCTCTCTATACTTCTCCTCACTCAATTTCAAGGCTTCTTCTGCTTTTTTTCGCTCAGTTATGTTTTTTGTGATTGTTACAAGGCTCTTCGGAGCACCTGATGCGTCCTTCACGAGCTTCGCCGACAGGAGAACTGTGTATGTCGCGCCCCTCCTGTTTATGACCTTCAATTCAAGGTTCTTTATGAAGCCGCTTTGCAAGGCTTCATTGAAGCTACTCATTGCTTTCTGGTGGTCTTCTGGCGACATCAAATCAAAGCAGCGTTTGCCGATTAATTCAGCCTTTGATGAACAACCATTCTGGTCTAAGGCAGCTTGGTTGCACTCAATAATTTTACCGTTCAAGTCAATTTCTGCGATGGAGTAAGGTGACGAATCAAATATGCTTTGGAGTTTTTCGGCGGTTTCCTTTGTCTCCTGCACCTTCTCGTTCACGAGCGCTTCCATTTTTTCAGAATACTCTACAAGCTTCCTAGCGTTCTCTTTTCTACGGGTTATGTCGCGGAGCATCACGAAGTCGGCTGGTTGCCCATTGTACTCAATCTTTTGGGCTTTCAGCTCCACAAACCTTGACTCGCCAGTTTTGTTCGTGAATTTGACTTCATAGGGCTCTATTTTGAGACCTTGCATTCTTTTCTTAAGGTTCTCAACCAAGATCCTTTTGCTTTCAACTGTCAGGGCACTCATGTCCAGAAATGCAGTACCGATCAATTCTTCAGGGCTTTGACCTGTCAAGTCTCCGAACGCTTTGTTCACAACTAAAAATTGCCCTTTTGCGTCTACGATAACTGCAGGGTCAATGACTAAGTTGAGGAGTGTTGCGAAGTCGGTTTCTTTTTTCTGCCGGGTGTTATTTTCCATAATTATCTTTCCCGAAAGGATTTCGAAGGGTTTTCCAAATAGCTGGGAGACCGCGTAAAGAATGATACATTGTGCGGATAACTAAAGACTTATGAATTTCTGGTTCAGATTCTACGTTTCGAGCTGCCTTCTGGTGACGCTCCAAACTGCTTTTGCGTGCCAAACTAAGAAAAATGAGAAAAAAGAGAATATGCTAATTAGCGTTTTTTGTAGACGACGTCTTTTTCTCTTACATGTTGCGCAGTTTTCAAGCCTATACTCTGCCCTGATTCGGCTCGCTGGATGTTCTGGTGCTCGACCTGCATGGATTCCACAGCCTGTTCAAAATCGGTTGCAGGACCCTTAACGAGTATGCGGTCTCCTACAGCTAAAGGCGCAGTTAATTCGACTATGGCGACGCTGATTTTTGGGAAGAAGTGCGTAATATGCCCGACTTGTTCCACGTTTTCTTCAGTCAATATTTCAGCCCCTGAAGAGAATATAGCCGTTTGTGAATAAAAGAATTGTTCAAAAAGGCTAAGCCGCGCGTGTTTCGTTATATTCCGAGAGCTTGCAGGATGTACGGAAGCAGAACAATCGTGATGAAAATGTATAGTATTAGCAGTCCCAGCGTTATCAGCAAGTTCTTCACCAGATTCTTCGTCCAAGCTATCCCAAATGGAACGCCGATGGCAAAGCCGATGACGTGAGAAATATAAGCAATGTTGCCCTCCACGCCGCTTTGCACAGCCACAACGTTGTAAATGATGTAAATTATCGCGACCAGCCCTAAGGGCATTAGGAAGATGAAGGAGAACTTCAAGGGCTTAACGAGCATCACGACAGCTGTGAGCGTAAAGATGGCGGCAGAAGCACCCACCATGAAAACTGACGGGTCGTAAAAGAAAACTCCCAGGAGAAAGGAGAGGATGCCACCAGCGAAAAAGGCTAAATACGTTTTTCCAGCGCCCACCTCTTTCTCCAAGGCGTTTCCGAAAGCGTAGAGAAAAATCATGTTCCCCGCCAAATGCAGAATGTCAGCATGAAGGAACAGCGCCGTCACAAGCGTCCAACTTCTTCCGTTAAGCAGGTTCGCCGTGCTGAAAGCGAAGTACTGCATGGTCGAGTCGGCTTGTCCGCCGAACCAATAGTACAGGGATACGAGGATGCATGCGATAATTACGAGGTTAATCTTGTTCAAAGGCAGCTCAAACTTTTATGCGTGCAGGAATTCTTTAATCTATCGTTATGGTCGAGAGCAGGAAATAACAGCACGGTTCGACTTAAGTGAAATTTCTGGAAGAAATGGAGAATCACCTGAAGCGCACGGGATATTCAGGTTCACTTTTACAAGCCTCTCTCGCCTACGTGGCGGGGTCGTTTCTGCGGTAGTTTAAAAATCGTTGAAGCCGCTTGGTTTATTTCCTCAACGCGGAAGGGCGAAAAAAAGGAAAATGCCTCAAAACATGTTAGTGCAGACTGGGTCACCTCAGACTCGAGTCTCGCTGAATATAAGAAACGTGGACGAGTTGTTTCCAGGCTTTGAAACAGGCGAATTCACGGTCTTGCAGGGTGGGGGAGCCGTTCTTCCGCTCTCATTACTACTGTGCGTTAGAGCACAATTGCCCATTCAACTAGGCGGTTTGGGAACAGACGTAATTTTCATTGACGGCGGCAACACATTCCGACTTTATCAGGTAACGCGCCTCGCTCAACTTCACCAGTTGAACCCGCGTGGCGTGCTAGAACGCATCTACATTTCCAGAGCGTTCACGGCTTACCAGATGACTTCGCTGGTTATGGGAAAAATGGATGAAGCCGCCAAAAAAACTGGTGCGAAACTCGTAGTACTATCGGATATTGGCGGGTTGTTTTTGGATAAGGATATTCCTGACGAAGAAGCTAGAAGAATTTTCAGCCAAGTCACCGCTTATCTTTCTACTTTCGCAAGGAAAAATCAGTTAGCGTTAGTAGCTACTTATTTTCCGCGTAAGGCTTCGCGACGCAACTTCTACCTGAACACGCTTACTTGCGGAAGAGCAAGCGTGGTCGCTTCCCTAAAGCATGGAAGTCATGGTCGAAAATTCGTCTTGGAGAAACATCCACGTTTGATACTTGGCTACGCCGAGTTTCCATCGGAAAAAGTCACATTAACGGAGTTCATGGAGAGTTCTTAGCATGGGAAAGACGGTTGGATCTTACAGGATGGCTTTAGAAGATGAAATCCGCAAGTGGAACGGGTTCGCGAAGGCATTGCGCAGCGTGGATAGGGAAGCCTTTGAAAAGTTGATGGACGCGTGCAGAAGCTTCGCGTCAGCGGGCAGCAACGCCACTCAACCAGTGATTTTTGAACCCATGATAATGTCGATGTTGCTTTTTCAGCAGGAGAGGCTGCAAAAGCTGGAAAAGGAATTGGATGCACTCAGACAAAAATCGAGTAGCGCATAACGGTGTTAAAGGCTGGATTTTCGACGTTTACCCCTCTGCTCAGGGCGAAGTCGCAGTCTGGATAATCGGCGAAAACGGAGAAAGAATTCACCTAACAGACAGGTTTGAACCGAAAATCTACATTTCAGGAAAAACGGAAGAAATAGAACGTTTAGCCAGCCACTTCTACTCAAGCAACATTATCGCGTCGTGGAACTTCACTTTCAAGTATGCACACCCCGCAGACATGGAAAAAACGAAAGTTCTGGAGGTAACCCTTAAGGATTGTAGAAAAACCTACATGTTTACTCGCAGCATCCTGAAGATGGGAGATTACTTACGATACGAAGTCCACAACTGCGACCTCCGCGGAGACCGTGAATACTTTTTCGCCAACGACATATTTCCGCTCGCACACGTAAAAGTTGAAGCTGACGCGGCAAATTTGCGGTACACACTCCTTGATTCTGTGGAAAGCGTAGATTACTCTGTTCCGACCTTGAGGGTAATGAAGCTCTCGGTTGAAATTGCCAAGAAGGGCAGAATTCAAAACTTCAACGATGCAATCGAGAAAATAACGGTCACGCAAGACGGAAAATCGACATTAATCGACCAGGGCAGTGAAGCTGAGAAAATCCTGGAACTGGTGCAAACAGTCAAAGAGTCTGACCCTGACTTAATCTTAACGGCTGGCGGAGACTCATACCTGTTTCCTTACCTAGCACGAAGAGCAACGATCAATGATGTTCTGAACCGTTTCGTTCTCAGCAGGGACGAAGTTCCCTTCACCACTAAATCAGCAGCAGCGGGCAAAACATTCTTTTCGTATGGACGCACGTTTTACCGGGCTCCGACAGCACGATTATTTGGACGAGTGCACATTGACGAATGCAATACTTTCGCTTTAACCGAAAGCGGATTCGAAGGATTAATCGAGATAGCAAGGATTTGCAGAATGCCGTTACATACGGCTTCTCGTTCCTCGATAGGTTCCAGCATGTCCTCTATACAGTTTTACCAAGCCGTAAAGGACGACGTTTTAATTCCTGGAAACAAAAGCATGCCTGAAACCTTCAAGTCCGCGTATGAACTTCTGGTGGGTGACCGTGGAGGTATCGTTTACGAACCACGCGTCGGAATCCACGATGACATCGGCGAAGTCGATTTCTCTTCGATGTACCCTTCGTTAATGATTAAGAATAACATATCGGCTGAAACAGTTCTGTGCAAATGCTGCCCCGATTCGCATTTGCGGATTCCTGAACTAAACTACCATATTTGCGAGAAACGCGTAGGCATCGTTCCTAAAACCCTCAAGCTCGTCGTTTCCAAAAGACTCCTCTACAAGAGACTGAAAGAAGAAACGGGAGACGCGGCACTCAAAGAAGTTTATGATAGACGGCAAGCAGCGTTAAAATGGATTCTGGTAACGTGCTTCGGCTACCTCGGATACAAAAACGCCAAGTTCGGTACCGTCGACGGCCACATAGGTGTATGTGCTTTTGGGAGAGACGCATTTCTCAGAGCTTCACGTATTGCTGAAAGCAGAGGATTCACGATTGTTCATGGGATAGTTGATTCGTTGTGGCTTAAGAAGAAAGACGCAACCATCCAAGATTACACTGAACTCTGCAACGAAATAAGCAGGGAAATAGGCGTGCCCCTCAATTTCGAAGGACGGTACAAGTGGATTGTTTTTCTTCCCTCCAAAGTTCACCCGCGAATAGGTGTGCTGAACAGGTATTACGGCGTCATGGAAAACGGCAAAGTAAAAGTCCGAGGCTTAGAAATCCGCCGAAGAGACACGCCACACTTCATATACGAAGCCCAGATGGAAATGATCAACATTCTAGCTAAAGCAGACAACCCCAACGAGTTTTACTCCAAAATCCCCGAAGCACTTAAAGTCGTGAAGGACTATAGGCGCAAGCTGCTTAACGGCGAAGTGCCCGTATGGAACCTCATCGTGACGAAGCACCTGTCAAAACGTCCTGAAAAATACACGCAGCGGGTAAGCCAAGTGATCGCCGCTGAGCAGTTGATGAAGGAGGGCGCGGAGATTCACGCGGGCAAAAACATAAGCTTCCTCTTCACCGACGCCGAAAACAAACGATATAATCACAGGGTTAGGGCAGAACAGCTAATCGAGAAAGGCGTGAACCCGGACACGAAAAAGTACCTGCTACTATTGTACGCTTCAGCAGCCAGTTTACTGGGTTTTTCAGGCTACACGGCTAAATCAGTCTACGACGCAGTCAGAGGATACAGCAGCATAAACCTAACACAATACTAAACAAAAAACGCAAACACACAACAAACCTTCAAAGCAACAAAACCGCCACATTAAATCCCTTAAATAAGGGGTTATAGACAAAGATCGTACAACAGTTCTGCCTTTCTATGGTAGCTTATACTAGAGTCGAATGAACAATTGTCAAAGAAAAAATGGAAAAATCTGAGAACACGATGGAAAACGCAACCGCTAAAGCAGCTTAGTAATCTTCCATCTGGTATAAGCCTAAGTCAACGTTTAAGGGTTTCTCAGGCAAGTTACACGGTTCAAGATTATAGAGTTTCTCCGTGATTTTTCCCAACCTGCTCTTCTTCACTGTTTTCCTCGCTTTAACCAGCGGAATCTTCAGCTTACTGTCTTGCACAAGGCTAACTTGTGCATCGCCAATGACCAGAGCATTAGTCTCCAGCAGCTTGTTCACGCCTTCGCCGACCTTGCCTGCTTCATCCAAACCCAATGGGCATTTAAGTGCCTCTTCAGGGGTCACGTGTTTAGTCAACGCTCTTTCGCCTCCAAACTTCCTCGCTAATCATATCGCGAATAGCCACGCGAATGGCTTCAGCCCTGTTCGGATAAAACCTTTCATCTACAAGCTGGTCTAAAGCTTTAATGTACGTTTCAGGCAGATACAGAGTAATCAGCTTCATCTTGCTCCCCTCGGTAAACACACAACTAAGGATTGTGGGTTATACTCATATATGTTATGGTACAAATATGATTCAAACATGTTCATGCCATAGCTTATAAGTGTTGCATCGGTCATGTTGCAGTTTCCTGTCAAAACCCGCTTCTCGCAACCCTCATGTTTTTATTCCTTATACTAGCATTTAACGTATCGCCATGAACACGTTTCGCATCTTAGTCAAGAGTTACGGTTGCTCAGCCAATCAGGCTGACGGTGAAACGTTAGCAGGCTGCCTGCAACATGCTGGGTTCACTTTAGCGGAGAATCCTCAATCAGCAGATGTTATAGTTTACAATTGCTGTGCAGTGAAAGGACCAACAGAGAATCGCATGATCGCGATTGTAAAGCGTGCGCCGCGTGGAAAAAAAGTGATCGTGGCTGGCTGCTTGCCCGTTATCAACTTCGACAGGCTGAACCGTGAAACGCGGTTT
>DATEAU010000190.1:0-11467 GCA_035288165.1 Bathyarchaeia archaeon | reverse complement strand
TCGCCAAGTCTTACCCACTCTATTTCAGAAGATAGACATTCGCCGCAGTCAATAACGGGAGGAAAATACAGCTTTCCACATTTAACACATTTTGTTCCGTATATTTTTCCTTCTTTTAGCCCTTCCCAAAACTTCAACGTTTTGCTTATGGGCATATTATGTATGATTTTCATTTCCCTTGACTTAATTGAAGGTGTATCCCTCATGGTTTCACCTGTTCAGAATTGTTACATAACAGTAATGCCCTGTTCCACCAACATTATGGGCAAGTGCAAGATAGTTATTCAAAGGAACCTGTCGATTCTTGTCAACAGCCTCTTCTCTAAGTTGTTTGGTTAATTCGTAAATCATAGCGCAGCCTGTAGCACCTATAGGATGGCCTTTAGCCTTTAGACCTCCGTCTACATTCACGGGTATTTTGCCACCAATCTCTGTCTGCCCTTCTCGGATAAGCTTGGCGCCTTCTCCCTTGTCGCAAAGTCCAATGTCTTCATAGGCTAATATCTCTCCGATGGTGAAACAGTCATGAACTTCCGCCACCTCAACCTGGTTTGGCGTAATCCCAGCCATTTTGTAGGCTTTCTGAGATGCTAAAACGCTTGCTTCCAAACCTAGGTAGTTAGGTCTCCTGCTAAGGTTTGCTGTTCCACTAGAATAGCCTATTCCAGCAATCCAAACGGGTGCGTCAACACCCAACTCCCTCACCTTCTCCTCAGACGCCAAAATAATGGCTGAAGCACCATCCGACAGGGGGCAACAATCAAAAACCTTTAAGGGTGAGGCAACCACGGCGGAAGATAAGACATCGCTAACCGTTATCCGATTACCTAAATGCGCAATCGGGTTCATAGATGCGTACTTGTGGCTTTTAACAGCTACCAAGGCTAAATCTTCTTCTTTTGTACCGAACCGCTTCATATGCGCATTTGCATAAAGCGCATAATACGCAGGGAACGTCACCCCAAAATTGTGAAACTCCCAGAAATAACATCCCGCCCTTCCAATAGATTCCATAACTGTCAGTGAATCGACCTCCCGCATTTTCTCAACGCCTAAAGCCATGGTAACCTCAGCTTGCCCACTAGCTATCGCCCAATAAGCCATCACGAAAGCAGCACTGCCGCTAGCACAGGCCGCTTCGCAGCGAGCGAGCCCTGCTTTTGTTAACCCGCAATATTCAGCTGCAACAACAGCTGGCAATAACTCCTCGTACCATATGCCTGCTCCAACAGAAGCGAACGATACAAAATCGATATCTTTCGGGCTTATCTTAGCGTCTTCAACTGAAGGCTTCACGGCTTCAAAAGCCAGTTCTGCCAAGTTTACATCATTTCTTACGCCGAATTTTGAACTGCCTACGCCAATGATTGCTACTTTTTTCATGATCACTCTGCACCATTTATGAAATAGTTACCAGAGAGAGGTAACGTCGATTAAATACCTTTAAGCTCTGCCTTCCTTCGCAACAAGAAGGTGTCTACGCCCTTTTTAAAATCATCCGTGGATAATATTAATCCAAGCAAGCTAGTTTCCAGGCGCAAGCCTGTCTCCATCGGCGCCTGCGTTCCAAAGTTCAATGCATGTTTAACATATTTTAAAGCAATTGGCGACATGCCGCAAAGATTAGAAGCCAACATTCGTACCTCCTTTCGAAGCATGCTGGAACGAACGACCTTGTTCACCAGACTCATCTTCAAGGCTTCATCTGCCTTAAGTCTCGCGCCAAGCATGACTATTTCTTTAGCCTTTGCCAGTCCAACCAATCGCACGAGTCTTTGAGTGCCACCCCAAGCAGGTATTAATCCCAAAGTTATTTCTGGGCTGCCCATTTCACCGTGTTCCGCAATTAGGCGAATGTCGCAGGCTATTGCGAGTTCTAAGCCGCCGCCGAGAGCCAAGCCATTGATTGCCGCTATAACTGGTTTTGACATTTCTTCAATTTTCCCGAAGACTTTCTGTCCTTTTCTTGAGAATTCTTCAGCTTTTGCGGGAGTCATTTTGGAGAATATTGTTAAGTCGGCTCCTGTGCTGAAGGCTTTATCGCCTTCTCCAGTTATGATAACGCAGCGAACATCAACATCTTTTTCAAGCACATCCAAAACGTCGTCGAGTTCTTCAATCAACACGTCATCAATTGCGTTTAGTCGATGTGGCCTGTTGAGGGTCACCCAAGATATGTTTTGGTCTTTTTCAACATTGAGGTTTTTGTATACTTTGACCATTGGTCATCGGTACATCCATTTTGTATATGATACGTCATTTTTATGGGTAAATTAGATGTTGTTTGCCAACAAATATTTTAGAATCGTCAGCTTCTGAATCTCGCTTGTTCCCTCATAAATTTCAGTTACTTTAGCATCCCGGTGATATCTTTCCACGCGGTAGTCACCAAGATACCCATATCCTCCCAACGCCTGGACAGCGAAATCCGTAGTTTCAGTTGCAATTACGCTTGCATACTGCTTTGCCATTGCTGTTGCCATGGGGTCAATTTTCCCCGCGTCGATGAGCCACGCTGCACGATAAGTTAGCCACCTTGCTGCTTCAATTTTGGTTCTGATTTCCGCGAGTCTACATCCAATAAGTTCATGGTGCAGAATGGGTTTTCCGAAGGAGGTGCGAAGTTTGGAATGATTGAAGGCTATTTCCCATGCACCCTGGGCCATACCTAATGCTTGGGCGGCTACTCTCACACGGGTTTTATCGAAGAATTCCATGGAATGATAAAAGCCTCTATTCAATTCACCTACAATGTTAGCGTCAGTTATTTTCATATTGTTGAAGCGTATCATGCCTGTTTCAGAGCAGCGTATGCCCATTTTATTGTGAAGCTTTACAGTCTTTATTCCAGCAGTACCTTTGTCTACGACAAATAAGGTTTCGCCGCGATAGGTAGGTTTGACGAAAGTGTCTGTTTGGGCTAAAAACAAAATAAAGTCGGCTGTCGTCGCGTTTGTTATGAGAGTTTTTGTGCCATTCACCAACCATTCTCTATCGCGCCTGGTGGCTGTTGTTTCCATTTTGGTTAAATCGCTTCCACTGACATTTGGTTCTGTGAATGCTGCGGCTGACACGTAATCTCCTTTGCAGACTGGCGGCAAATACCTGTCTTTCTGTTCTTTTGTGCCGTGCACAAGAATGAATTCGCTACCGAAGTTGCCGTTAGAGATGGCTACGCCGAGTGAAGAGTCGACGCGGCACATTTCCTCGAAAACAAGACACGTTTCCAGTTGTCCTAATCCTCGCCCGCCAAAATCTTTGGGGAAAGATACGCTTGTGAAGCCTAATACCGCGGCTTTTTTGTAAAGGTTAAGCGGGAACTCTTCCTTCTTGTCTAGTTCTAGCGCTAACTTTGGTTTGAACTCCTTTTGGCAAAATTCCCTAACATCACGTACAATGTTTGTTTGCTCTTCTGTGAGGTCAATATTCATTTTAGTAGAAGCCCCTCCCAGCTTTTTTACCTGTCCAACCTTTGTTAACGTATTCTACCAATAGTGGGCAGGGGTTGTAGATTTCCATATTGGACTTGGCGAACAGGCTCTTCAGCCTATTAACCACAGTGTCCAAACCAGCGCTATCGCCGTATTCGCAAGGTCCAGAAGGCCAATAAGTACCAAGCTTCATTCCAGTATCGATGTCTTTAGAACTTGCTGCACCATCGTAGATGAGCCAGGCCGCTTCGTTGATGGCTACAGCCCACGACCTCTCGACGTCGTATTCATTCAGCAGATCATGGGGGATTTTTGGTCTGCCATTCGTCCAATCATAGAAACCGACACCCGTTTTTTGCCCAAATTTAAAATCTTTCACGAGGGGTTCAATAACTTTTGTACAGAGTTTGAAGCGTTCATTGTAAGCTTCATAGAGATTCTTTTCCACTTCGTAAACTATATCCAATCCAGCAAAATCCGCGAGTTCGAACCACCCCATTGGAAATCCGCCTTTATATTTTACTGAAGCATCTATGCCTTCTTTTGTTGCTTCGCCGCGCTGATAAGTCCAGAAGGCTTCAAGTAAAACAGCGCAGAGTATTCGGTTTACAATGAAACCACGCACATCTTTCTGCACCATAATGGGAGTTTTTCCGAGTTTATTGGCCAATGAAAGTAGTGTGTCGATGGTTTCTTGGCTGGTTCCTTCACCTCGGATAACTTCCACCAGCGCCATTTGCTGTGGCGGATTAAAAAAATGCATTCCAGCTATTTTGTCTGGACGTTGGGTGACCTTGCTCATCTTTGTTACGCTCAGAGTTGAAGTATTAGACACAAAAATAGCGTGTGAAGGCGCAACCGAATCAAGGGTAGCGAATACCTTACATTTCAAATCCAAGTTTTCTGGGACTGCTTCAATCGCAAAGTCTAAATCTTTGCCTGCTTTCTCGCAACTAGTTGTGAGGCTTATCCGTTTAAGGGTTGCATCTGAGTATTCTTTGCTGATCTTTTTCTTTTCGACGAACTTGTTAAGACTCCACCTAATTTTTTCTTTGCTTTGCCCAAGATGACCTTCATTTAAGCCCACCATAATAACTTCGTATCCAGCCAAAGCTAAAATTTGAGCAACGCCATGACCAATAGTTCCTGAACCAATAACGGCCGTTCTTCTAAGTTTTTCGAAGCCGGTCATGGTTTTTCCTCAGAACCAAGAAACTGATTAATGGAACCATAGATAAACTTTTGGAGAATGCCCTGTCAAGTTGCTAAAGTTGCACTCGTAGACGTATGCTGAATTCCCCTTTCGAAGAAATGATTGACAATCTAATGTGCAATAAATCAAACTCACAAATGAATTAGTTTTGTGGCTAGCAGATTTTTAGACGCGTACCTGAATCACTGCCAACTCGTTTGCATGAAGCGACTCAAAGAAACATTTGTTAACAACACTTTTAAGGAAGCCGCAGCACACTTTTAAAATTAATGAAAGATGTGAATTAACAATGATATTTTTGAAGGAAGATTTTTCATCAGGAAAGTTTGAGACAGGAAGCTTAGGCAGTGAAAAACCATGGTTCTACTATGAGGTACCAGGTTTTCAGGCTAAGGACCCTGCCTCTAAGATATCCGTTAAGAGCAACAAACTGACAGTAGACATACCAAAATACACTCTCACAACCGTTGGAGTTCACGATCACGTTAAATTCCTGTTTTTCCGGAACGTCATGAACAAGGAGACAGGTTTTCCGGGGTTCAAGGTTCCTGAAAGAGGTTCACTCTATTGTGAAACCAAAGCTTCTTTCAAACCCTTTGGCACTGAAAAGAACCCTTTCGACGTGCCCTCAGATGACTATAGACTTTCCAGCGCTATATCGGTCAACATAGACTACGACACTTTCATAGTCTACGATTTCGTTGTAGCGAAAACTAAAATCTATGCTCTATACGAACGGTTGCCATTTGACTCAAAAGTGAAAGACCCTGCCGCCTTCTTCACCTACGCGATGCCTGTGAAGGATATAGAGCCGGGTTCAGAACACAAACTCAAAACGGTTTATGATAAGTCAAAATACAAGTTAACATGGTACGTCGATGATAAGAAAGCCTTCTCACTTGACGAGTTTGGGCGAAGACTGAGTAAAGACTTCGATGGTTGTTGTGTATTCAATGACCAATGTGGCTCAGGAGATCCGGAAAAGTTACCCCTTGTCCAGTCAAACCAGCGGGTCTACGGCATGGGCTTATTCACGCTTCTTGATGCGGGAGCCCGCCAAAACAAAGAATTGGTCGACATTTACGATCCGAAAGTTCCGAACGAGAAAAACCTGTTCGGTCAAGGCGGCAAATTCACGATTTCCGATTTTGAAGTAGGAACAGTTTAGAACTGACTTCAACGAATTTGCCAGGAAAAGTTTCAATTTAGGAGTGTTAAAAATCGTTTGGCTAAAGGTTATTTACAAGTTCCCAACTAAGGAACAGTCTACGTAATCTGGTGCTTGTGCTTTTGCGCGGCAAGAAACTTTTTTCCGCGATTCTTTTTTCTTTCCGCCATTTTCTGTATGCTTTCCAAAGCATCGATTGGTTCGGTTTCTTCTAAGTAGCCCTGTCGAATTGCTAGATTTATCAACCTTTGGGCTGCCTGAGTACGCACTAAGACTGTTGTGTAACCTTCAGGAGAACCTATGCCGCCAACTGATATGTCAGCACTGTAGTTGGAAAAGTCAGTACATGCTAGGCAGGCGGGTCGCACGATTGGACGAAGGTCATCCAAATCAATACTTTGAACCGTTCCATCCTTTAGTTTTACTATAAAATTGTCTTTGAGGTTGATTTTTTCAATCTGATCCAGACTGGCACCAATCTTCTTAGCAAGAAACTTTACACCATCGTTATGCATTAAAAAGTTCTCAAAACAGAATAGACCTATAGTAAAGTTCACGATATGACTGGGTACAATGTGTAGAAGCTGCATTTTTCGAATTGTAGATATTTGGCATGGAGTACCTACAACGGCAAGCTTGGCCAGGTCTAGCCGGTTAGATTTTTTGAGAGCATTAAAAACAGAAGCGTATGTTGTCAGATTGCTCAGGTCCCTGACGCTTTTTGACTGGGCGAGACTTGAACCTGCGCACTTGAGCAAGTCGCCGAAATCCATGGCTAGCATGGGTTCGTTATTCCATATGCTCTCTTTCCTGGAGAGTACAGCGCCTTCGATTCTTCGGCTGTCCAACATAAACTCGAGAAGTCCAGTCACCGCCCCACCGTCACAGCATACTTCAGCAATTTCGCTGTTTGTGGTTCGGACACTTCTCACTGCCACATAGGAACCTACAGGGTCTTTGTACTGGAATCTTGTCTTTAGAGCCTTGTCTAAATCATTTGTTCTTGGGCAGATAAGGTAGCATATCCCGTCTTCAAGGCAGTTCTCCTCGTCGCAGTATACGGGTTTATCGTTTTCGATAGAAAGCACGTTTAACTCATTGGCGGTGCAAAAACTTACGCAACCATAACAGGCTGCACAGTTGCCTGGTTCGATGACTTCTTTGTTTAGTGTACGAAAGGATAGTCTCTCACGGGTCATTTAATAACGATCTCTTTAGCTAGGGGCATAAGTCGGAGAGGGGACACGATGTTCTTGTTTAGCCCCAACTCCTTTTTATCTATTCCGAAGGCTAAGCCCATCAATTGGGTAAAGTATAGGATTGGAAGGTCTATTTTTGTCTTGAAGATTGATTCTATATCTCTCTGCCTAGCGTCCAAGTTAAATTGACAGAGTGGGCAGGCAGTTATCATTACGTTGGCACCGGCGTTTTTTGCGTCGAGGAGAATCTTTTTGGAAAGTTCTAGCATCACTTTTTCGTCAGTTAAGGCCATAGATGCTCCACAGCACTTTGTCTTGCTGTAATAGTCAACTTTGGAAGCTCCGAGAGCTTCTGCAAGTTCGTCCATGCGAACAGGGTGTTCTGGATCGTCAAAATGAGTCAAATCGACAGGTCTTACTAGTAGGCATCCATAGTATGATGCTACGTTCATAGATTTCAATGGAACTTTAACTTTTGATTTTATTTTTTCGAGACCGACATCTGTAAGGATAACTTCAAGAAGGTTTCTTACTTTGACGTTGCCGCTGTAACTAAGTCCAATGGCGTTAAGCGCGTCGGCGACCTTTGCCTTGAGTTCACTATTCTCGTTTAAAAGCTTGTTCGTTCGAGCCAAAGTAAAATAACAGGCGCTACATATTGTCACGACGTCGGTTTGCATTTTCTCAGCTAATGCCAAGTTTCTAGCTGCGAGCGTTACAGAATAATCTGGTTCATAAGAGTATACTGCGTCTATGGCTCCGCAACAATTCCAGTCGGGGATCTCCACGAGTTCTATGTCTAAAGCTTTGCAAACAGCTTTAGTTGAGAGTTCGTATTCTTTTGCGGACGAATGGACGGAACATCCTGGGAAGAAAGCGTATTTCACTGTTTTTTACCTCCTTCAACGATTTTTCTGCGCATGGTTTCCAAGTCTGCGGAATGTTCAATTCTTTTTGGGCGCAGACTTATCTTGCCTTTCTTGGCGAGTCTAATTCCAAGAGAAGCATTGTGCATTAAGCCCTTGGGGTCCGATTTCTTGATTGTTTTCGACAGAAGGATTGCTTCATTAAGCCGTCCATACTTGGAAACAATGTCAGAGAACCCTTTGTGGAACTTTGGTTTTGTTTTACTTTTGGCTAGATTTTCTTTCAAGGAGAGGTTTTTCAAAGTCATCATTAACGTCGTGATTTCTATGCCGCGGGGGCAACGTGAAGCGCAGGTATAGCAACTGGAGCATTTCCATATCGTGTAGCTTGATAATACTTCGTCTCGCATGCCTAAATTAATCATTTTCATGATTTGCATAGGAGAGTAGTCCATAGAAAATCGGGTAGGGCAGCCGCCTGCACAGACTCCGCATTGGATGCAATCGAGAATTTTTTCGCCTCCAGGCAGTTTCTCGATTTCATGGACAAAGTCCAGCCGAGACTTTTTTGGAGCCGCTGATTCGGTTGCACTCTTAACTTCCTTACACTCTGGATTAGGGATGCTGGTTTCACTTTGCAAGCATTTCACCAACTACATTTTTTTTTATTGCTTCACGCTTCTCTGGCTTTATGGGACCCATCTTTTTGATACGTTCAATGAAAGAGTCGAAGAGAGCGAAGATTTTTTCGTACTGCGGTAGGGTCGTAGAAATTGACTGAATTCTAAGAGATTCAATCCCAACCTTGGAAAGTTCCTTCTTCATTTGGATTACGCGTTCTCTCAGCTTATCTTCTTTGAAGAGACTATCATCACCTTCTATGAGAAGGACACCGTCCGCTCCATTGGCAAAAGCGTGGAGCAAATGTTGAGTCCCTAATCGCCCCGCGCTTGGAACACCGATAAGTCTGATCTCAGAACCGTATTGACGCCTGTTTTGCCCGCCTAGGTCTGCTGAGGCATAAGCTGTCTTTTTCTCAATGAACGCAATTATTTTTGGAGATGATTCGCCTTCTGCGCTTACTGCATCTATTTGGGAGATCAGCTGGGATTCGGTCATATTCTTCAGGTCGATTGCGCCGTTGGGGCATGTTGGGACGCAAACTCCGCAACCTATGCAAGATATCGGGTCTATGGTAACTTTGTCTTTGCCCATTTTAATTGCGTTGGTTGGACATTGGTTTACGCAGACACCGCAGAGATTGCATTTTTCAGGAATTACGTACGCCACTTCGGGTGAGACAGAAATTTCACCTTTTCCTAGGAAAGTGGCGATCTTTGACCCTGTCGCCATTGATTCCATAGTGGTTTCTCTAATGTCTTTTGGACCTTGAGCGGTCCCAGCTATGTATATTCCTTCTCGCTTGGTTTCAACGCCTCTCAGTTTATGGTGGACTTCTAAGAAGAAATTGTCAGGTCCTAGGTCGATTCCAAGCATCTCGCTGAGTTCTTTAGTTCCTGAGTTGGGAATTAGGGCTGGACTCAGCACGACCAAATCGAAGTTTTCTTCAATTTGTTTTCCAAGAATTGTGTCTTCTACCTTGACGGTGAGGCCCTTGCCGTTAGGTATGACCTCAGCTACTCTTCCCCTTACGAAAACCACGTTGTGCTCTCTGGCTTTGGCGTAGAATTCTTCGTAACCTTTTCCGTGAGCTCTCATGTCAGTGTAGAAAATCCATGATTCGGCTCCAGGAATTGACTTGTCAATCAAAAGGGAGTGCTTCACGGCGTTCATGCAGCCAATTTTGCAGCAATATTTGACGCCGTTTTCGGTGGTTGAACGGCTTCCGACACAGAGAATGAATGCGACTTTCTTAGGAACTTCGCCATTCGACGGTCTATGGAGACCTTGCAGCATGAGCCTTTCAAACTGGATGCTTGTCACCACATCGGGATGAAGACCATAACTGTAGTTAGTGAACAATTTTGGATCGACCAGATTGTAGCCTGTGCTGACTACTATACCGCCAACTTTAAGGTCAACGAACTCCTCTTTCTGCTCGAAGTTTATGGCCCCGCCTTTGCAGAATTTCTCGCAAATGCGGCAAACTCCTCGGGTGAGATATAGACAGTAATCTTTGTCTATAGCGTAAGCGTTGGGGATTGCTTGCTTAAATGGTATAGAGATGGCTTTCTCGGACACAAGATTTTCTTCAAACTTGCTTGGTTTCTTGACTGGGCATTTAACAGCGCACTCGCCACAAGCGGTGCACTTTCCAAGGTCAACGTACCGCGGTTTCATTTTGATTTTTACTTCATAGTTTCCGGGTGTCCCTTTGACGCTGACTGGTTCAGCGTTAGTGAAAATTTTGATATTTGGATGCTGGGCTACTGAAACCATTTTCGGCGTTAGAATACATGCTGAGCAGTCGAAAGTAGGGAAAGTTTTGCTCAGTTGCGCCATACGACCGCCTATGCTTGGATTTCGCTCAACCAAGTAAACCTGATAACCCTTGTCGGCTAACTCAAGGGCAGAATATATCCCAGCGATGCCTCCGCCGACTATTAAGGCACTTTCAGTCACTTTCATACTTTGGGAAGTTAGAGGTTCCAGATACCGCGCTCGTTGTACGGCACCATGCATTAGGGCTATAGCCTTACTTGTTGCTTTTTCCTTATCGTCATGGACCCAGCTGCAGTGTTCTCTGATGTTTACCATGTCTAAAAGGTATGGGTTAAGTCCAGCTGACTTGGCTGCTTGCCTGAAAGTGTCTAAATGCATCCTTGGAGAGCAAGAAGCTACAATCACTCGGTTAAGCTTGTTTTTCTCAATGGCTTTTTTGATCATTTCTTGGCCAGGATTACTGCAAACGTATTCGAAAGTTTCAGCAACACCAACGTTTTCGAGGGACTTAACCGCTTCTTTAACTCGGGCTACGTCCACCGTATCACTGATGTTTCCGCCACAATGACAAATAAATACTCCAATTCGCGTTCTTTCCGACATTCTTACACCAACTTTTTAACTTGGCTTGTGGGGTATTAAGAGACAAACGGCTGATTAGTGACTTAAAAACATTGTCTTCATAATTATTATTTTTATAACATGTATTCTTCATATTAACGTTCCAAGAATCCTGCACTCGCTACTGCACGTCTACCATTCCGAGTGCTATTTTCATGACAAGTTAGATGCTTCCTTTGACAGTTTTTGGTTGTTAGACGCGGGTCAAATTAAAGTTAATAAGCGATTCAGGCGGACTATTCAATTCAACAAAAACAGTAGCAAAAAAGAAAAACTTTTTTATTTCAAGACTCTATGTGCACTAGATCTGAATGCCGAAATGGGCCCACGAAATCATTCTTGAGAACATCCCTCCATTCAGCTGGCTTCCAAGAGGCTATAACGTCCTCCTGCAGATAATTCTAATGGAGGTAGTAGGGACTCTGTTAGCCATTTTCCTGTCTTTGCCGCCTTCCTCAATCGTGTTAGGCTCTTTAGCGATAGCAGTAATTTCTCTTTGGAGCTTCCTCATCTATCACATAGGGGTGACCATTCACAGGTTGGAACCGCCTTCTGCTCCCCTTGAA
>DATEAU010000189.1:0-4005 GCA_035288165.1 Bathyarchaeia archaeon | reverse complement strand
CAAGCCCGACATAAAGGTCAAAGCTGGAAGGGGAATCGGAGCGGTCGAGGTTCCAAGAGGCATACTGTTCCACGACTATACGTACAATCAGAAAGGCGCCTGCACGAAAGCTAACTGCATAATTCCGACGAACCAGAACCACGCCAACATCGAATTGGACATGAAAGCCTTGCTGCCGAAGATTCTGGACAAGACGGAGAAGGAGATAGAGCTGAATCTTGAAATGTTGGTGCGGGCTTATGACCCGTGCATTTCATGCTCCACGCATTACGTAACGGTGCACTTCGTCTAAGCTGGTTAACCTGCCTTTTTTCAGGCTGGGGCGGGAGCTTCCGCCTCTTCTTTCATCGGTTGCTTTTCTTCTTTCACGAAGGCTCCTCTTTTCGTAGCTTCGGGAATTTCTCTTAGAGCTGAAAGGTCAGGATGGTGAGCCTCTAGGATTTCTTTGCTGAGGTTTAGGGTTCCTTTGACTGTGCCATCCTTCAAGTATTCAAGGTAGAAACCCATCTTCTTTGTAAGGCTCAAGGCGCGGTAGTTGTCGGTCAACATGATGGAGTAAACGTTTTCTACGCCCATTTCCTTGGCGATTTCGAGCGTGTAATCGACGATTTTCGTGCCTAACCCGAAGTTTTGCCATTCATCGCCGACTATGAAGGCTAGTTCGCCGCTTTTACCATCGGGTTCGATGCTTAGTCTTGTAACACCTAAGAGTTTTCTTTTGCCTCCAGTGGTTGTTTCCGCAACTATCGCGATTTCGCGGTCATAGTCTATGTTGCAGTAGCGAACGCGAATCTCATGCGGCGTGTCCTTGAGCATTTCGAAGAATCGGTATCGGATGGACTCTTCTGAGAAGTTCTGGAACATCTCCAGCCACATCGGTTCGTCTTCAGGCTTGATTGGTCGCAGAAGCACTTTTTGCCCGTTCTTTAGATTCCAGAGAAGCTCGTACTTTTTCGGGTAGGGACTTATCACGATGTGCTCGTGGGGTTCGACTTTCCTGAAAACTCGTTCTTTGTCGACCGCTATTCTGGCGTCGAGGATGAAAGCTTCTTTTTCGTTAATCAGAACCGGGTTCATGTCTATCTCCTTTATCTGGGGAAAATCAATTAGCAACTGCGAGAAGAGCAACATTATTTCTTCAAGGAGTTTAATGTCGACTGGTGGCGCGTTCCTATATCCTTTCAGAAGTTGGTAGACTTTCGTTTCCTCCATCATCCGACGAATAAGCGTCGTGTTCAACGGCGGCAGTCCAATCGAGTAGTCTTTGAAGAGTTCAACTCCTACGCCGCCCATGCCGAACAGGATTACGGGTCCGAAGAGAGGGTCAGTTTTTCCGCCGATGATGACTTCGTAGCCTTTTCTTTGAATCATGGGTTGCACAGTGACGCCGATTATGTGGGCGTTAGGGTTGTATGCTGTTGCCCTTTGGATTAGCAGCCCGAAAGCATCTCGAACTTCGGTTTCCGAGTGAACGTCTAGTATTACTCCGCCGGCATCGCTCTTGTGGACGATTTGGGGTGAGAGTATCTTTAGAACTACGGGGAATCCCATCTTGTTGGCGTATGCTACCGCTTCGTCCACGTTGTTGGCGACTGCGGTTTTTACGACTGGGAAATTGTAGTATTTTAGGACTTTTTTGGCTTCGTCTTCTGTTAAGACTTCGCGGTCTTCTAAAGCTGCGTTTCTAAGGATGGTTGTTATGGGTCGCTTGGGTGGAGATGCATCAACTGGAAGTTCTTCGGGTGTTTCGTAAATGAGTTCAAGGTTGCGTTGATAATGATGCATGTGCATGTAGGTTTTGACGGCTTGTTCAGGTGTAGAGTAGGTTGGGATGTTATTTGAGTTGAGGATGCTGTTTGCTTCTTGAACGGCGCCGTAACCCATGAACGAGGTCAGTATGGTTTTGTTTCTGTTAGCCTGTTGCCCGACCAGGTCCACTATTCCTTTGGCAATCTCGACAGGTTCGGAGAGTGCTTGCTGAGTGAAGATGATGAGCAGGCCGTCTACGTTGTCGTCATTCAAGCAAGCTTCCACCGCTGCTCTATAACGTTCAGCCTTTGCATCGCCCAGAACGTCAATCGGGTTTCCTTTGCTCCAGAATGGCGGCAGAACATCATTAAGCAAGTTCAAGGTCTGCTGGCTTAGCTTAGCTAGCTTTCCTCCCTGAGCGATTAAGGCGTCAATTGCCATTACTCCTGGACCGCCAGCGTTAGTAATCACCGCTAGTCTAGGTCCCTGCGGCAGAGGTTGAGTCCCCAAAACTTCTGCGGCGTTGAATAAGTCCGCTATCTCTGAGACTCGGACGATGCCAGCGCGTTTGAAAGCTGCGTCGTAAATGTCGTCTTCGCCTGAAAGTGAACCTGTGTGTGAGGCGGCGGCTTTGGCGCTCTCGGTGAACTTGCCTGATTTCACGACTATTATGGGTTTGGTTCTTGCGAAGTGACGTGCGGCGCTCATGAATTTGCGGGCTTCGGTGACGCCTTCAATGTACATGAGTATGCTTTTGGTTTTGGGGTCGGTTCCGAAGTAGTCTATGAGATCTCCGAAGTCCACGTCTATCATGGAGCCGACGGAGACGAAGTTGCTGAAGCCGATGTTTTCGTGGATTGCCCAGTCGAGGATGGCTGAGCCTAACGCTCCGCTCTGGGAGAGAAACGCGATTTTGCCCGCTTTGGGTATTTTATCAAGGAACGTGGCGTTCAGGTTATTTCTTGGGCGAATTATGCCGATACAGTTGGGTCCAATCACTCGTACGTCGTATTTCTTAGCTATTTGAAGAATCTTCTGTTCCAGGTCTTTGCCCTCAGCGCCAGTTTCTTTGAAGCCTGCTGAAACTATAATTGCGCCTTTTGCGCCTGCTCTTCCGCATTCCTCCATAACGTCAGGAACGGTTTTAGCTGGCGTGGCAATCATAGCTAAATCAACAGCTTCAGGAACCTCCATGACTGTGGGGTAGGTTTTTACGCCGAGGATTTCGGGTTTGCGTATGTTAACGAGGTAAACTTTGCCTGCATAGCCTTGCTGGGTGAGGTTTTTGACGATGGCGTAGCCGACTGAGCCTTCTACGTCGCTGGCGCCTATGATGGCTACGCTTTTCGGGTTGAAAATTTTGTCAAGGTTCAAAGTAACCATTTTAGGGTTAACCCTCCGCAATCACGGTCAATCCAGAGGAAGATTAAAACGTTATGTATCAGAATTCAATGTTTTCCTCGAAGCAAAACCCGTAATGGTTACGGTGTAAAGGCTTAAATTTGGTGGTTTCCCTATCCGTTTGATATCCCTTGATATTAGTTCCAATCTTGCTCATCTGCGTAGGCTTAGCTATTGTAGTTTTCAGTGCGGATCAAGCATTAAAAAGGCTTCTGAATTTAGCAATGTTCTTTCGCCTCTCCGAGTTCGTCACAAGTTTCGTGATAGCTGGCGTAATCGCGGTTCTCCCAGAAATGTCCATCGGTGTTCTGGCGGCTGTGGAAGGAACTTCATCTCTTGGTTTCGGTGTCATTCTGGGTTCAAACGTTGCGGATTTGACTTTGGTTATTGGAGCTGTGGCGTTGTTTGCAGGGGAACTGCAGCTAGATTCTGATGCATTGAAGAGTGTACGAGTATCTTTCTTGGCTGTTGTCCTTCCTGTCTTGCTGTTCATTGACGGGGAAGTTTCACGCATAGACGGAGTCATTCTGTTGCTTGGATTCATGCTTTACTTGTTCACGTTGCTGAGGACCAAACGTGACGGACAAGCCGTTGCGGGAGAAAAACGAAAACTGCGCTTTGTTCTTGAATTCTTGGTTTTAGCCGTTAGTATGGCGATTCTCTTCGCGGGTGCGAGTCTGATTACTGAGAATTCGCAAGAGTTGAGTTCGTCACTTGGTTTGCCTCTGTTCTTGGTTGGAGCTGTTGTTGCGGTTGGAACGTGCTTGCCGGAGCTGGCTTTTGCTCTCCGCGCGTGTAACAAGAAACACTGTGGACTTGGGTTAGGAAACATTTTGGGGAATGTTCTTGCCGACT
>DATEAU010000188.1:0-5641 GCA_035288165.1 Bathyarchaeia archaeon | reverse complement strand
AGAATGCCTGAGTCCTCGATCATGGCTAACATGAGAAAGAACGGCACAACAAAGGGTACAATCAAAGTGACGCCGGCAATTATGCCACCCCAAACTCCATTCCAGATAATGGCTTCTATGGATCCACCTAACACTAGATCGATGGGTGATATTAATGCTAATGCGTTTGAGAACAAAGTGGACAGTAAGTTTCCTATGCTGAATGTCCAGAGAAGCAAGCCAGCTATCACACCTGCAGCCGTGAGGTAACCAAAGACTTTGTGTGTAGTTAACCACTCCAGTTTCTCCAAAAAAGTGGTCTTGACTTCACCCTGTCTTTGAGCTTCGCTTGCAATCTTGTTTGCTAGCGAATACCTTTCGGAAGCAACAACTGCAAAAATTGGCTCATCGTGTATGGAAGAAATCTCCGCCTCCAAAGCTCCGGATAGCTTTATCATGTTCTCGGATTTTGACGAAACCAACTTCCTAATTTCAGGATCATTTTCCAAGAGTTTAATCGCAACCCATCTGGACGAATATGATAATCCTAAATCTCCTGTTTGGATTGCTTGGTCGAGTTTGCTGATTCGTTCTTCTATCTCCGCACCATATTTGACCAACGCCTTCCCGTTTCTTTTACAATTATTCGCAACTTCGACAGCCATTTTTGTTAGCTCATATATTCCTTCGCCTCGGATGCCAACTGTTGGAACAACCGGCACGCCTAGAGCTTGCTCCAACTTCTTCGTGTTGATTACTATTCCCTTCCTCTTAGCTGTGTCAACTTGGTTGAGACAAAGCACCAGCGGTGCTCCCATCTCTATAAGCTGCAAAGTGAAGAAGAGGTTACGTTCGAGAACAGCAGCGTCAACCACGTTTATGACAACATCGGGTTTTTCCAGAGCTACGTAATCTCTCGATACGAGTTCCTCCAGACCGAAGGTAGAAAACGAGTATATTCCAGGCAGGTCAATCACTGTTATTTTCTGTCCTTCAAAAGTAAGCGTGCCTTCGGCTTTCTCAACGGTTTTTCCAGGCCAGTTGCCGATTATCTGGCTTGAACCAGTTAGTTGGTTAAATAACACGCTTTTTCCAACATTAGCATTTCCTGCTAAAGCGATGGTTATGCTGTTTGGGTCTCGGGGCTTATTAGATTTAGATGAGTCCGAATGGCACGACATAACTAGGCACCTACCTCAACCTTTGTTTCAACAGCTTCAACGAAGACGTTTGCGGCAATATCCTGTCCGAGCGCTACTTTTGAGCCTCTTACGCACACTTCTACAGGTCCTTTCAGCGGCGCGACTCTCTCTATTTTTATGGCTGTTCCAGGGGTCAACCCCATATCTAGCAGTCTCTGGAGCACTCTGTGTTCACCTCTTATGAAAGAGACCTTCGCAGATGCGCCTGTTTTGAGGTTGCATATTGAAACCAGGTTTTGTTGCCGTTTCCCTACTTCTTCAAGCCCTTTTTTGTGTAGTTGAACGCATTCCTCGCAGGACGTGAATGGGAGGTTGCAGGCGGGGATTATTTTGCCGTCGTCGGGGCAAGTGTCAGGGTGTTTCAGGAAGCGGCACAGGGATTCCTCCGCTTCGTCTGATAATGCATGTTCCATTTCGCAGGCTTGAGTATGAACCTGGTCGCTGCGGATGTGCAAAACGTCAGAAAGGAACTTTTCAAGAAGTCTATGTTTTCTAGCTACTTTTTGGGCGCCTTGTAAACCTTTCTCGGTTAGAGAGCTTCCATGGTATGGTGAGTAGTTTACGTATCCGTTTTCAGCCAGTTTTTTCAGCATCTCTGTTACGCTGGCTGGAGCGACTTTGAGTGTTCGTGAAATTTCTGTGGTGCTTACTGCGATTCCGTTTCGGGAAAGGTCGTATACGGCTTTCAGGTAGTCTTCCACGCTTTTTTGGCTCATATTCGTCACCGAGTTTAGGTACACCTAAATAATGGTTTAGGCGTGCCTAATAAATATTTAGGCGTACCTAAAAACAATCCTCCATAAACGACACACGATAACGTTTCAACACAAACTCGGAACCCAGCAATGGCTAAATAGTCCAAAAGCTATCTTCGGTTAACACATAACCCAGAGGAGAAAGACAAATGGAAGACTTCTCCGAAATTGTTCTCAAACTGGTCGACGCTACCCGTAGCCATGAACGCTACCGAGATGTGGAATGCATAAACCTGATCGCCAGCGAAGGCTTAAAGTCGCCAGCCGTCAGGCAAATGCAGGCGCTCTCCTCGGACCTCGAAGGCAGATACGCGGAAGGCGAAAACGACCTCGAAGGGCACGTCAAGAAGCGGTATTATCAGGGTCAGAAGTACATGTCGCCCATTGAGGATTACGCCACTGATTTGATGAAGAGCCTCTTTAAATGCGATTGGGCGGACGTCCGCATAGTCTCGGGTACACATGCAAACCTCGCGACGTTCAAGGGATTATCGTTAGCGGCGAAGAACCGCAAGATGGTTGTGACGCCCTTAAGTTGTGGCGCACATATTTCCCACGATTATACTGGCTTGGCGGGCAACGTCCTCGGGTTAGAGAATATTAATCATGTTTACAATATAGATGAGTTAAACATCGACGTTGACAGGTCCATTGACGTGATTCGGGCCGCGAAGCCTGGCATAGTCACCTTCGGCGGCAGCCTATTTCTTTTCCCCCACCCGATAAAAGAGCTGAGGGTGGTCTGTGAAGAAGTGGGCGCCTTCGTTGCGTATGACGCTTCTCACGTCTTAGGGCTTATCGCAGGCGGCGTCTTCCAAGATCCACTTCGTGAAGGTGCCGACGTCATTACGTCTTCCACTCACAAGACGTTTCCTGGACCCCAAGGCGGCGTCGTCATGGGAAGCCCGACGAACCCGCGAATGGAGAAGGCGATTAAGAAGATACAGTTCGCGATTTTCCCGCTTAGCGCTTCAAGCACGCACCTCGGCAGGCTGCCAGCGTTAGGTATTGCAGCTTTAGAGATGAAAATTTTCGGCGCTGAGCTCGCAAAGCAAATTGTGAAAAACGCCCAGACTGCTGGACAGTACCTGTGCGAGCACGGTGTAAAAGTCCTTGCAGAGAAAAAGGGCTTTACACAGTCGCATCAGATTGCTGTGGACATTTGCGGTTTCGGCGGTGGCAAAAAAATCGCTCAAGACCTCGAAGACGCGAACATCGTGTTGAACAAGAATTTGCTGCCTTACGACGACCAGACTAACCGTGATAACCCGTCTGGCTTGAGAATCGGCTTCCAAGACGTGACAAGACGCGGCTTCCGCGAGGGCGACATCAAACACCTGTGCGACCTGATGCTCAGCGTGATAAAGGGAAAGCGCAAGCCATCCGAAGTCAAGGAAGACGTTATCGCGTTGAAGAAGGAGTTTAACCAAGTGAAATACGGTTTCCAGAGCGTAGAAGAAGCTATAAGCTACATCAGGAAATCGTAGAACGAAAAGGGGACATGCCACAGTTGAAGGTACTTCTGAACGACGGTTTGGAAAAAGAAGGAGTAGCATTACTTCACGAGTCTGGAATAGAAACAGACACGAGGAAAAGAGATCTGCAAGCGATAGTTGCAGAGATTGGCGGGTTTGACGCTTTAATCGTGAGGAGCGCCACAAAAGTCACTCGGGAAGTAATTGAGGCAGGCGCTAAGGGGAAATTGAAGATAGTTGGGCGCGCAGGCGTAGGCTACGACAATATTGATGTGGTTGCCGCGTCGGAGAACGGCGTTGTCGTAAAGTCTGCTCCTTATGGGAACACGAACGCGGTGGCAGAGTTAACTGTGGCTTTAATGTTGAGTCTTTCGCGGAATGTTCCTCAGGCGTGTCAGTCGTTGAAAAAAGGTGTTTGGAGGAAGGAGTCGTTCAAGGGAACTGAGCTTGCGTTCAAGACGCTGGGGATTTTAGGCTGCGGGAAGATTGGTCAAAGAGTGGGTGAGCTTGCCCGTCGCGGTTTCGATATGGAAGTCATCGGCTATGACATAAAGCCTTGTCTTGATTCGAGCATAAGGTTTACTTCTAAGGAGGAGGTGCTTGCGAAGGCGGATTTCATTAGCATTCACACAGGCGGGAAAGAAATTATCGTCGGAGAAGAAGAACTCTCGCTTATGAAACCGACCGCTTTCCTGGTTAACACTTCGCGCGGCAGCAACGTTGACGAGAAAGCGTTGTATGAGGCTTTGAAAGCTAAGCGGATAGCTGGCGCCGCGTTGGACGTATACGTAGAGGAACCGAGGGCGGAGGGCGCCGAGTTCAAGAGTAAGCTGAGGGAGCTTGATAACGTGGTTTTCAGCTCGCACTTAGGCGCATCCACCTCTGAAGCCCAGAGGGAAACCTCCATTGAGATTGCTCGTGTGGTTGCGGGTTATCTGCGGGGTGGGGATTTTGCGAATTCGGTGAATGCTGGCGAAAGCATCGAGTTGGAGGAGCGTCCTGTGTATCCTTTGTTCATTCATCACCGGGATGTTCCTGGCGTATTTGCGAACATTGACAAGGTTTTGGCTGAGAACGATATTAACATCAGGGCGAATTATTCGCGGCAAATTGGAAAAGGCGGTTACGCCATCTCGGTTTACGTTGTTCATAGGAAAGTTCCTTCTAAGATAATTGAAACGTTGAAGGGAATCGAGAACATCTGCAACGTCAAAACCTGACTGACGACTCCCTACTGCTCTCGGGCTGATACCCCTTCCTTTTATAAATCGCCGAAGAGACCCTCTATGGTTTTCTGCAATGATTGCCTAATAGGCTCCAAATACTAGATGGCGCCAAATATACTGCAAAATGGGTTAGAGAAAATCAGGAAAATAAATAGCCTTCTTGGTTATTTCAACGTTGCAGTTGCCTGTTTTTCTGCACCACTCTTCGCATTTCTCGGCAGTTTCCATAGTTTTGTAGCCTAGTCCACACACTTCGCAGAGGAACAGGATTTTGTCGTTAATCTTTTTTTCTTTGACCATAAGACGCTGCCTTCGTGAACAAAGCAACAAGCTAACTGGCTGCTTCGTTCGGTAAAAGCCTTACTCACAATAAAATAAACAAAATTCTTCAGTAACCGAAAAAAACGGAAATAAAAAACAGAAAGCTCATGGCGAGACTGCATTTCTGCCACTCAAAGAAAGTGGGATGCGTTTTTCGCTTAGAGCTCAACTTCTTGTATGAAGGCTCCGTGCCATGTGTGGTACCAGACTTGTCCTGTGTAGCCGTTAACGCTTAGCATACCGTAGCCGTTGCCTGAGCTTTCAACCATGACGTGATAGTATCCGTAGAGTGTGTCAACGTCTCCAACCGTGGTTCCTGGATAGTTCGCACTTAGGAATTGCTGTGCGTTTGTCTCAGCTTGCTCGACTGTGATTGTTGTTGTTCCTGTGTATCCGTAGCCGTAGCTTCCTCCCATCATGCCGCCTGCACCCATCATCCCGCCGTAGCCATAAGTCGTACCAGTAACTTCGCCGCTCATCATGCCGTACTTAGTGTTCCACATCATATTCGGACCCATCTCTGGGTAGATAGCGCCAGTATTCTTGTCGATTATCATCTCGAACGCTCCGATGTCAGTGCTCTTCTCTTTGAACAGGACGTAGAAGTTCTGCGCGTACTCTTCCACTTCGTCGGCTACTATGTCTTTGTTAGCGAGTGAAGCAGAGTAGTTCTTTGCGATGTT
>DATEAU010000187.1:0-4717 GCA_035288165.1 Bathyarchaeia archaeon | reverse complement strand
TTTTCTGTCTTTAAATAATGGAGGGGCTAGTTGCCGAGCACGGTAGGCGCATCAAAATGTCTTTAAACACTGTAGCTATTGTTATCCTTGGAATTGGTGACAGGTTTTGAGAATCGGCTTTTTCGTCTGGGAGTACCCGCCCAAACTCGTCGGTGGATTAGGAACCTACGCGCAATACTTAACACATGAATTTGTCGACATAGGACACGATGTATCCGTCTTCACGCTCAACAGCGGAGACTTAAAAACCCGTGAAATCCTCAAAGGCGTCGAGGTGCATCGACCCTTAATTGCGGATGCGAGCAATATTTTCCCGTTTTTCGTGGTTGATGACTTGAAAAAGTGGGGAACTAACATTAAACTGTTCAACGACATCTTCATCTATAACATCCTAAGCGCCACGAAGTTCCTAAACGGCCTCATAAAAAAGGAGAAATACAACTTTGATGTTGTGTGCGTTCACGACTGGCTCAGCAGCATCTCAGGCCTCGTGATCAAGAATGAATCAAAGATTCCCGTGGTCTTCCATACGCACAGCACAGAATGGGGCAGAGCCGGAGGGCAAGGCTCCGAAGTAGTTTCCCACATAGAAGGTGCCATGGCTCAAAGCGCTAACAGGATAATAACCGTCAGCTACGCCATGCAGCAAGACCTCATCAGGCACGGTTGGCCCCAATCAAAAATCAGCATGGTCTGGAATGGCGTAGACCCAGAACGATACGACCCACGCAAATCCAAACGAGAGGATGTGGAGGGAATCAGAGAAAAATATGGCATTCCCAACGATTGGAACATGCTACTCTACGTCGGCAGGCTCGCATGGGTAAAGGGCGTCAGAAATCTGTTACAGGCAATGCCAACCGTCCTAAAAGAATACCCAAACACTAAGTTGGTAATTCTCGGAATGGGCGAAGAACAAAGCGACATCGTGGAAACAGCCATCAGGCTCGGCGTGAAGGACAAGATTGTTTACCGGTTTGATTTTATCCCTGAGAAAGAACGAATCCTGTATTACGCAGCTTCTGACGTGTGCATATTCCCATCCACATACGAGCCTTTCGGCATCGTGAGCCTCGAAGCCATGGCTATGGAAAAACCCGTAATAGTCGGGGCACGCGGCGTCGTGGGCTTCAGAGAGCAAGTCCTCAGCACTGGCACCGACCAGAATGGAGTTCACGTGAACGGTGAGGACGCATCGGACATTGCTTGGGGAATAATGCAAGCGTTGCGGAATCCTGAGAAAGCCAGAAACTGGGGTGAAAATGGGCGAAAAAGGGTGCTGGAATTTTTCACTTGGCGGAAGGTTGCGGAGGAAACGCTGAGAATCTACGAATCGCTTCTGTGACGAGGCGTATCTATGTTGAGAGCATCTCAGCTAAGTCTATCAGGCTCAAATCTAGCTTTTTCTGCTTTTCGCATGACACTTTCAGGTCTGTAGCTCCAATTACGCCTTTCAATAAGCCAATCATCTTGCTGCCTTGCTCTCGACACAGAAGGTCCACAGCTTTCTCGGCGAACAAACTTGCCAGCAGTCGACTTCTGGCCGTTGGACTGCCGCCTCGTTGGGCATAGCCTAGAATTGACAGTCGAACTTCTGCACCTGTTTTTTCCTCGATTTCCTTAGCAATTTCGCTGACGCTTCCGCAGCCTTCGGCGGCAACAATTATTCCCGCCTTCTTCCCTTTGCGCGCGTTCTCCTTGATGACATCAACAACCTGACCCATCTTACACCTGTTCTCAGGAATCAAAACCAACTCGGCGCCCACAGTTATTCCGACTGTTATCGCTAGGAAACCTCTTTTCCTGCCCATGACTTCAACTATGAAAACCCGTTCGTGAGAGATAGCAGTATCCCTTATCTTGTCGATTTCACTTACCGCCGTGTTCACGGCAGTGTCGAAGCCGATGGTTTCATCCGTCCCGTAAACGTCGTTGTCGATGGTGGCGGGAATCCCAACCATTAAGGTGCTGGTTTTCCTGCTTAATTCAAGTGCGCCCCTGAATGAGCCGTCGCCGCCAATCACCACCAAGCCGTCCACATGGTTTGAGGTTAAGGTTTCAGCGGCTTTCTTGAGGCCTTCATCGGTTTTGAATTCTGGGCATCTGGTAGTGTGCAGAATAGTGCCGCCTGTTTGGATTATGCCTCCCACGGAGCGTGGAGTTAACTGCTTAAACCTGTTCGTGATTAAGCCTTCCCAGCCTCTTTCAAAGCCCAGCACGCACAAGTTTTTTGAGTGGGCAATTCGGGTGACGGCTCGGATGGCTGCATTCATGCCTGGCGCGTCTCCGCCAGAAGTCACTACACCTATGGTTTTCAAGGGCAGACACTCCTATTCAACGTGAAATGTTACAATCTCTATAAGCGGAAGGGAAAATAAAGTTGACGTTTTACCAATCGATACCGCCAGTTCAGTAAAGGCTTTTATCTAAAGAAATATAGCCGTTAAAGATGTTGGAGTGAAGACTCATGGATAACGCGTATATCATCGTGTTGGTCACGACAGCCACCAAACAGGAAACAGAAAAAATAACGCAGCACCTGCTTGATTCAAAGCTGATTGCATGCGGCAACATCATCGGTCCAATCTGTTCGATTTTCAGGTGGTCTGGAAAAATGGAGAAAGTAGAGGAGTATTTGACGGTGATGAAGTCGAGGCGAGACTTATTCGAAAAACTTGTGGAGGCCGTTAAGGCGTTGCACAGTTACGAGGTTCCCGAAATCCTGGCGTTGCCACTCGTTGAAGGCTCAAAAGCCTACTTGGATTGGCTTGGAAGCTGCTTGGTGTGATATAGTTTTGCTTGCTTTGGCATGAAAAAGAAGAGGGTTGAAGCCATTCAGGCTACGTTGTCGCTGTTGCTTGAGTTTTCGGTTTCCGCCTTAACAAGAACAAAGCCGCAACTACCCCTGCAACCGCGATAACCACGATGACCTGGATGATGAGGACGAAGCCTCCGCCGCTTGGATTCACACTTTGCGGCGACTCCGACGTAGCTATGTATGCTGTGAAGACTGGGTCATGTTCGATTCTGAAGCCGCTGTATTCGGGGTAGGCAATTATATAGAAGTAGTTGGCTTTACTCATGTTCGTGATTGTCTGGACTGATTTTGCGTAGAGCGCTGGGAACATATGTGCAACGGCAAGCGGCAGGAACCGCATCAAGCCAATGTGGTACTTGAATAAACCGGCGTTTTCTGCGAAACCTCGGGTTTCGGCGGTGCGCGCGTTCGATTCATATGTTGAGAAGGTGCTTTCTGTCGGGTCTGCGGCATAGTCGTAGAGTTTGTAGGTTTTTTTAGTTCCGAAGTCAGCGCTGAAGATTCTTTCGCCATCGTCCGCAAGCGTGTCGATTGATCCATCTGTTACCGTGGTTTCCGCTTCTGTGACGTTCTCGCCCGCCGGCGTTTGACTGTAAGTGTCGTGGTTTGCCATGACGGAGGTTTGGAAGTTTATGATGCTCATTTTCAGGTTGCGGTCGCGGATGTAGTCGTAGATTGTGGTGTCGCCGATTTTTCTACCCAGCATTCCGTATTCGCCTGTGCTGTTGTAATGTACCCATTGGAGGGGGAGCACTCCGACTATTAGGTCGCGCATCCTGCCGATGATGTGGTTCTCCTGCAGCGTTGCGGTGCCCGCGGTTGGGTCAATCTTCAGATTGTAAGTAAACGTTAATTCGTCGTATGTGGTTATTGCTAAAGGCGCGCCGTTCTCGAAATGTGGGCTATCGGGGTCTATCCATGTTCTCCACCATAGCGCGGTCAGGTTGGTGTACTTCATGCCCCACGACCAGGTGAGCTTATCGTCTGTGTGTGTTAGCGGGATGATTTCCGTTTTGCTGTCCAAGGCTGGACGTGCTACGTTGTAAGCGCTTAGGTCGAAGTCGAGGCTAATAGACGCGAAGAGTTTGTCGTGCCTGTCAGGTGAGTTAGCGAACCGTGAGGTGGTTGTGTCGTTGAATACCATAAGCATGAGAAACGTTGAAGCTAAAACTACATCTTCCTTCTCTTCACTCGTCTTGTAGTACATTAAGAAACTCTGCATCGGAATACGTAGGTAGTCCTCGTTGCCAAACGTGACGTTTTCCAGTCCAGCGTACAAGAGTTTCAAGCCGCCCACATTCACGTAGGTCATGTACATGTTAGCGTGCCAATTTTCGAAATTGGCGGGTGTCTGGATGCCATTCAAGGTAGCGTAGGCGCGAACGTAATCGTAGTAGTCAACCGTTTTCGCGAAGCTTTCAGCTTCAAAATCAGTTTTAACGAGGGTGTCGGCAAAAACGAGCGGAGTCAATGCTGGAATCACAACGATAGCAACAAACAAGAGTCCAATTAATGGTTTTGTCATTAGCATCAATCCATGATTGGACGCTGCTGTTTAAAGAGTTATGAATCCAGAATACACACTCAGAATTTCAGCGCGCCATTGAAAAAGTTTTATAGCACGCAAAGACTCTGAATGCTTGGCAGTGGGTCTTAGGCGGGGGGGTAGGGGTCCCTTGCACCGTAAACCCTCTATACGACGGGCTGACAGCTGAGGATGAGGCGTCAAAGGCCGTCTAGACCTTCATTTCCGAACCCGTGACTATCCGTCCTTTGGGGCTGGCGGTCTCTGAGCGGCTTCCGTAGGGGAGTCGATTTCAGGGTTCACCAGGCGAACCCGGCTAGGCTCGGGAGAGAGCAACCTAAGTTTGGACGTTCAGCGCTCAAGGGAGTGCGGGT
>DATEAU010000186.1:0-4090 GCA_035288165.1 Bathyarchaeia archaeon | reverse complement strand
TCCGTATAAACTTTAAATGCCTGACCTGCGTATAACAACCAGAAAAAAGGTGACATAACCAATGGAAACACAAGGACCACAATCACAAGCACAACAAGGCGGCATGGTTTGGGTTCCAGGCGCCACAACCCTCGGAGTCGTGTGCCGCGACGGCGTAATCCTAGCCTCCGAAAAACGAGTATCATACGGTTACCTCATCGTCAGCAAAGGCGTCAAAAAAGTCTTCAAACTAACAGACCAAATCGGCGCAGCATGCGCAGGACTCGTCGGCGACATGCAGATCCTAGCCCACGAAGTCGAAGCACAAGCCAACCTGTACAGCATGGACGTCGGCAGAAAAATCTCCGTAAGATCCGCAGCCAAACTCATGGCGAACATCCTCTTCAACCGGCGATACGCACCGCTGATAACGCAGACAATCGTTGGTGGTTTTGACGAAGAAGGCTCGTCACTTTATGTTCTCGACGTTCTCGGTTCGCTCATACCCGACAAGTACGCAGCAGTTGGTTCAGGCACGGAAATCGCCGTGGGAGTTCTCGAAGAAGGATACAAAGAGGATATGAAGCTGAAAGAAGCCAAAGACCTCGTGACCAGAGCCATAAAATCAGCCATAAGCAGAGACGTAATGAGCGGCGACGGCATCGACTTCCTGATAATAACCAAGGAAGGCATAACCGAAGAAACAATTAAATTCTAAAATCCGCCACTTCTAGAAAACCATCAAGTTAATAGCCACAGCCCAGCTTCTGGGATTAACACCAGCTTCGTGATAAGGTGAATCTGACTTGTCGTTCGAACTGAGTATTGACGAAGGAAAATTCCTGATCGAACTCGCAAGAAACGCAGTAAAAGAATACCTGCAAACTAAGACACAGTTATCGCCTCCAGAAAACACGCCAAAGAAACTGTTTGAGCCATGCGGCGTTTTCGTCACCATAAACAAAATCTCCAAAAACGGAGAAAAACAACTCCGAGGATGCATAGGCTACCCTTACCCAACGCATCCGCTTGTTGAAGCAGTCATTGACTCAGCCATAAACGCGGCAACCCAAGACCCAAGATTCTACCCGCTTTCCAAAAAAGAATTAGACGAGGTAGTTTTCGAAGTTAGCGTTTTAACACCGCCTGAACTAATTGCGACAGATAAGCCGCAAGAGTATTTGGCGAATTTCAAGGTGGGTGAACACGGCTTAATCGTGGAGAAAGGCGCCTTCAAAGGCTTGCTTTTGCCTCAGGTGCCTGTGGAATGGGGTTGGTGTGAAGAGGAGTTTCTCTGTCAATGCTGCATGAAAGCTGGTCTTCCACCGGATACGTGGTTGACCAAAGGCACCAGAATTTACAAGTTCAAAGCGATAATTTTCGAGGAAGAAACGCCAAACGGCATGGTAAAACGTCAGTCGCTTAAGGAAAAATAAGCCGCGTCAATTAGATTTCAAGGTCTCTCCGATAATCTCTGCTGCACGGTCCAGCCCGTTGAACTTGTTCGAAAACTCATTCAGCTTTTCCACGCTGCTTCGGAAAACTTGCTTCTGTTCTTCGATGGTTCGAAGTGCATGCTTCAACTGTTCCCTGTTTCTCGCAACTACCGAGCAGTGCATGTCTTGAAGTTTCATTCCGTTCGCCAGTTGCTCAGGCTGCGTTGGAACGCAAACGCTTGGCTTCGCGTACTTTATGGTTTCGAAGCATGTTATGTGTCCACCGCTGAAAACTATGGTTTTCGCGTTCCGCATGTACTCTTGGCGCTGCTCGGTTGAGAGCCACGAGTGCACGGTGCAGTTTTCGGTTTGCACGGTTTTTTTCTCGCCAGGCACCCCCAAACTGACCACGCTTTTCACTCTGAGCTCTTTGAGAACTGGAATCAGCAGGTTGGTTAGTTTCGCTCTTGTTCCGTATGGTCCGCTTATTGGTGCGAAAACGTGTTCTTCTGAGCCTTTCACGAGCGTGGTGTCTACGAAGCTGCCCACAAACTCGACTTTGTCTTTGATGCCGATGTTGTCTAAGTCGCCAATGTTGTATTCGCTAATCGTGTATGGTGGTGGGTTGTCGGGGATGATTATTTTTGGGGTGCTTTTGAGGTAGCGTTCGGTGAACCTTTCGCCTGGGTTAAGCAGTGACGAAAATCCGAAGCTTGGTCTGATGAGGTTCGTGATGTAAACTGAAGGGAAGTGCCATCTGTGCGCCATTCTTAGGGCGTGGATGTCGCCGTCAGAAATGATGAGGTCGGGTTTGATTTCTTTGATGTGTTTTCTTAGGTCGTAGTAGCGGTGTGCGGTTTCCATGGCGCTCGAATTCTTAACTTCGAATTTTCCTGTTTCGTTGTTGAAGCGTGGAATTGGGAACAGGATGTTGAGTAGCGATGCGGAAGTGATTATTCCATAGGCGTTTTCGTACCATGATACTGGAGTGGCTGGGTACACGTTTTCGAATTCTCGCTGCAACAGTTGAAAGGCTCTTGCGCCAGTGAAAAAGAAGATTTCGTGCCCGTTCTTTTCCAGGCGTTTTCCGAGTGCTAGGGTTCGTGATGCGTGTCCTAAGCCTAGTTCGGAGCAACTGTACAGCAGTCTCATAACTCAACCATTTGAGTGGGTGAATTATTTTAATTATCGCTAAGAAGCCAAATACGTGACCTACCCTCTATAGGTTCCTGCATGCTATTTCTAATACGCTCCAAATAGGTTCGTTCTGCTTTTGGTTGGTTTTTCGCCAATAGCGATCCTATCCTCTATCTCTTCTGCTACGGGATAGACCCCCTCTATAGGTACGTGCAATGAACCGCTAATAGGCTCCAAATATGATGGCTAGTCAAGGAAATTTGACTAAGAATTGGGGTTTTCTGGCTGGTTTAGTCCAGAAACCTTGACAAAAAACCTTTAATCATAAGAATATGCCAGCTTACTGTTGGTGGTCGCATTCAAAATGAAGATGAAAATTGTGATAGGTGCAGTTCTCGTCGCGGTGTCGCCTTTTCTGCAGGCGCCTGGATAGTTCACATTCAAATTGGTGAACTTCAGGCTCAAACAACCGAACTGCAAGGCAAAAACAACGAATTGCATAAACAACTTAACGAATTACAGAAACAAGTTGACATATCACGCAACGTGAGAATTAGCGAGTTTTCATCGCCTGGTTGGTGGAACCCAGGGGGAATCAGGGTTTTGGCAGACTTAAACATAACAATCGTGAACAATGGCACGACTGATGTCGCGAATTTGACTTTGGAGATTAGAAGACTCGACGTTAACGAAGACATCTACAATATTACACGAAATCTCGGCGTACTCTATGCAGGAGAAACAAGGCTCATTCAAGAGACTGTTTCTGGCGTATTCAACTCTTTTGCTGATGGCACTCCCACCTACTCTGCTACGCTCAAACTAGGCGAAGAAATTTTGGACCTACAAATAATTAGATTGCTGTGGGGAGGACCAAGTTTTGGTTGAGGGTTAATCGTTAGAACCAACCGTGCCAGCATAAGTAACTGTTTTAAGCCTCAACAAGAAGAATAGAAACCATGTTTATGCCCAATAAGATTCTGGAAGAGAAACTCAAGCAACTATTAGCGGAGGATATCGGACAGGGCGACGTGACGACGTCGGTTGTTATTCCTCCAGGGTCAATTGTGGAAGCTGAGGTCGTGGCAAAAGAAGCTGGAACCGCCGCGGGAATCGAAGAAGGAGTCATTCTGGCGGAAAGCCTCGGGCTCAAAGCTGAAGCAAATGTGGCGGATGGAAAAGCCCTCAAGAAAGGACAAGTTATAATCCGCATGAGTGGAGATGCACGAACCATCCTCTCCGCGGAGCGGACGATGCTGAATCTTCTTTCACGAATGAGCGGTATCGCCACAACAACAAGGCGCATGGTTGAGAAACTCAGGAAAGCAGGCTTGAACACGCGAGTCGCTGCAACACGTAAAACGGCTCCTGGTTTAAGCTATTTCGACAAGAAAGCAGTGTTCGTCGGCGGCGGCGACCCGCACAGGCTACACTTGGATGACATGGTGCTAATTAAGGACAACCACATTGCGATTATGGGAAATGTCAAAGCTGCCGTGCGGAAAGCCAAGCAAAACGCGTCGTTCACCAAGAAAATC
>DATEAU010000185.1:0-6837 GCA_035288165.1 Bathyarchaeia archaeon | reverse complement strand
GAAGTTGGAACAGTGGTCACCCGTGAATGAAAAAGAAATAATTGACGCTGAAAACCGGCTGATGGCAAACGTCTTCGCCAAAAAACCCGTGGTAATTACCCGTGGCAAAGGCGCATTGGTCTGGGATGTGAACGGCAAGGAATACGTGGACTGCACGGGCAGCTACGGCGTCGCTTTGCTTGGGCATTCGCACCCGAAAATCGTGGAGGCTATCTGCAAGCAGGCGGAGAAACTCATCAGTTGCCACGCGGGATACTACAATGACAAGCGCACGGAATTTCTGCAGAAACTCACGAGCATAACACCGAAAGGATTGGACAAGGTGTTTCTTTCGAATAGCGGTGCCGAATCGGTGGAATGTGCCATAAAGCTGGCGCGGAAATATTCGGGCAAGCCTGAAATAATCGCTATGATGGGCGCCTTTCACGGAAAAACCATGGGCGCGTTATCAGCCACATGGGATAAGAAGTACCGTGAGCCTTTCCAGCCGTTGGTTCCAGAAATCAAACATGTCCCGCCCGACAACTTTGAAAAAGCAAGAGAAGCCATAAGCGAGAGAACAGCCGCCATCCTCGTTGAGCCAATCCGAGGCGAAGGCGGAATACGCGTTCCACCTGACGGGTTCCTTAATGGACTCAGAGAACTCTGCAACGAAAAACACATCCTCCTAATGTTCGACGAAGTCCAAACGGGTTTCGGACGAACAGGAAAACTCTTCGCATGCGAACACTGGGGTGTCATCCCCGACGTAATGTGCCTTGCGAAACCGCTAGCAGGCGGGTTACCGCTCGGAGCGACGGTTGCAAGAGCCGATGTAATGTCTTCGCTCAAAGTTGGCGAGCACTCAACGACTTATAGCGGTAATCCGCTGGTGTGTGCTGCTGGCTGCGCCGCCATCGACGTGTTACTGGAGGAGAAACTTGCTGAACGCGCAGCTACATTAGGCGGCTACTTCAAGTCTGAACTGAAAAAGTTACAGAGTAAGCATCGGATCGTGAAGGAAGTTCGCGGTTTAGGCTTGATGCTGGGCATGGAAATGAAATTTGACGTCCTGAATACGTTGCTCAAATCCATGGACCGTGGTGTGCTCGTTCTCGATGCTGGGCGTAATGTTCTGCGTTTCCTGCCGCCCTTGGTCATAAGTAAGGAACAGATTGACAAAGCCATCTCGGTTCTAGACAGCATCATGGAGGAAGAGGAAAATGCAAGATCAAGCGGTACGACTACTAACTAATCTGCTGGGCATCTACAGTCCTTCAGGAAAAGAAGGCGACATAGCCAACTTCCTAGCTGAGGAAATGAAGAAACTCGGCTTCCAAGTTGGAATAGACGCCATCGGAAACGTCATCGGCGTCGTCGGCGAAGGCGAACCCACCATATTCCTGTGCGGGCACATGGACACAGTCGCTGGACACTTACCGCTTCGAATTGAAGAAGGCAAAATCTACGCTCGCGGAGCAGTGGATGCTAAAGGTCCGCTTGCCGCAATGGTCATGGGCGCGATAGCTGCTTCTAAGGAGCCAGGATTCAAGGGTAAACTCTTAGTTGCCAGCGTTGTCGAGGAAGAAGCCACCAGCAGAGGCGTCAAGCACCTTATAACTCAGGGAATCACGGCTGACTACGCAATTTTTGGTGAACCCAGCGGCGTCGAGAACATAACAATTGGATACAAGGGACAAATCCAACTTAAAATCGTTTGTAAAACTGAGACTGGGCATGCTTCTACGCCCTGGCTGTACGATAATGCCTTGGAGAAAGCGTATGAGCTTTGGGAACAAATCAAAAACGCTTCTTCGTATCCGTCGTTGGATCCCTCGGCAAGCCCATACAATGCTGTCACAGCCTGTTTGATTAAAGTTGTAGGTGGCAGAGCAACCTCTGTGGTTCCCTTTGAGGCTGAAATGAACCTTGACGTTCGAGTGCCAATACAGTTCTCCACGGTCCAGGTTTTTGGGCAGATAGAGAAGGTAATTACAAAGTACCAAGCTGCCAATCCAAAGGTATCAGTGAAAGCAACCGTTCTTGACACTGTCGAGCCGTTTGAAGTTAACAAGGCTTCACCGCTAGTCCATGTCCTGTCGTCGTCTGTTAGAAAAGTGCTTAACAAGCCAGCAACGCTTCTGCACAAAACAGGGACGGGCGACATGAACATTCTAGGCAAAGCCATGAACCTACCCATAGTCACGTACGGACCAGGCGACTCAAAATTGGATCACACGTTGGAGGAGCACATAGTCATCAGCGAGTACATCGCCAGCATCGAAGTCTACAAAGAAACAATGCTGAAGCTGTCTGAACTCCACAACAACAAGAACGGGAAAAAAGGAAATGAAAGCTAGATTTTGTCCAGTTTGAACTCGTCGTGAATGGCCTGCACCGCGGCTTTCCCGTCTTTCTCTTTAACAACTAAGGATATGTTTAGCTCTGAGGAGCCTTGGGCAATCATGCGGATGTTTATTCCGTTTCGCGCTTGCGCCGTGAAAACCCTCGAAGCCACACCCAACGTTCCTTTCATGTTGGCGCCCATGGCGGCTACCACGCAAACGTCGTCTTCCGCGGTTACGTCGCTGACTAAGCCTTTGCCCAGCAACGCTATTTCCAAAGTGCTTAATGCTCTTCCAAGGAGGTTTCGGCGGATCACGATTGAGATGTTTGCTTCGGAGGCCGCGGCTGAAATCATCATGATGTTTATGTGGTTTTTGCCGAGCAGATCCATGATTCTGGCGTAGCTTCCTGGCGCGCCAACCATTCCTGCGCCGCTGACGTTAATCATGGCTACGTCTTTGATGATGGCGACCGCTTTTACAGCGTTTTCGCTGGTTGCCATCTGCCCGTTCGATATGAGGGTTCCAGGGTTTTTTGGGTTGAACACGTTCCTTATTCTGACAGGAATATTCGCCTTCATGATGGGCTCCAGTGCCCGTGGGTGCATGGCTTTTGCCCCGAAAATAGCCATCTCCGCCGCCTCTTGATAAGAGAGGACAGGCAACAGTTTAGCTGAAGGAATAATCTTGGGGTCAGCCGTCATTATCCCGTCGACATCGGTCCAGACCCAAACTTCGTCAACTGCCAATGCTGAGCCTATGAGCGTCGCAGTGTAATCTGATCCTCCGCGTCCGAGGGTCGTGACTACGCCGTCTTGGGTTGCGGCGATATAGCCCGAAACTACTGGAATTACATGTTTTTTCAGCAATGGCTCGATTCTCTCTTTCAGCTGGTGCATGGTCACATTCAAAAGTGGATTAGCCTCGCCGAAGTTCGTGTCGGTAACTATTCCCGCTTCTTCACCAGTGAAACATTGCGACTCGAGCTTCAGGTCGCTTATGGCGCCCCAGACTATCGGCGCTGATAACCGTTCCCCGAACGACAAAACGTAGTCTTTCGACTTGACCGTGAGTTCTCCAACGTAGCATATGCCAGTGAGGACTTTCTCGAGTTCGTCAATTATTTTTCGGATAACTTGTTCTACTTCTTTTCGGATTTGTCCATTCTTGACCGCTTTCGAAATTGCAGTGCAGTGTCTATCCAGCACTCGTTGCTTGAAGGCTTGGATGTAATCCTGTTTTTCTTTCTGTGCTTGCTCCGCAGCTTCGAAGAGTTCGTCAGTTACCCCATCCAAAGCCGAAACCACAACAACCACTCCGCAGCCTTGCTTGGCGCTGTCCGCGACTAAGCCTGCTACGTGGCGGATGTTTTCGCCTGTGGCGACGGAGGTTCCTCCAAACTTCATTACTATCTTCTTCATGTGTCCACCTTCAAGTGAGCATTTTATCAGCTAAATTGTGGCTTATATCTAATAAGTCTCTTAGGACTGCGCTTGCAGTTTCTGGTCCACCTGCGCCTCTGCCGATGATGGTTTCTTCCCCAGCGAACTCTGAGACGAAGGTTACAGCGTTTAGTACGCCGCTGACGCATAACGGGTCATGCATTGAAACCTCCGTGGGCGCAACTCGTGCTTTGCCATCTATCGAACCCAGAAGTTTGATGGTGTTTCCTCGTTTGGCCGCCTGCTCTAGCGCTTCAAGAGTCACGCTGCGAATTCCCTTTACATCAATATCTTTCAATGTGAGTTTCTTGTTCATTATCCAATTCGCCATTATGACCACCTTGCAGGCAGGGTCAATTCCGTCTATGTCCATCGACGGGTCGGTTTCGGCGTAGCCGAGTTTCTGGGCGCTGTCCAGTGCTTGCTGGAAGGTTACGTGTTTATCCGCCATCTCCGTGAGAATGTAGTTTGTGGTGCCGTTTAGAATTCCTCGTATGGCGGTTATTTTGTCCCCTGCCAAACATTTCTTGGCTAGTTCCAGCACTGGGGTTCCTCCGCCGACGGTGCCGCTGAAGCGTAAGAATACTTTGTTGTAATCTGCTAACTCTGTTAAGGCAGGAAACGCTAGTGCCAAAGGACCTTTATTCGTTGTGACCACGTGTTTGCCTGTTTTGAAAGCGGTTTTAAAGTGTGATAAGCCGGGTTCGCCGTTCTTCACGTTTGTGGAAGTGACTTCAACCACCACCTCCGCCTCTGTGGAGGTTATTACCTCTAATGATGAAATGTCCTTGTTGCCAAATTCTTTGTCAACCGCCACGGTTCCCTTCTGCTTCTTGAGCAACAACATCTTTGCCAAATCTAATCCTTTAGGGTTGATGGCGGCTCCGCCTTTGTCCACGATGGCGACCACCTTCGGGTTTAAGCCATAATCCTTAACGGTCTCCTGTCGCCTGCGCAGGAACATGCTGGTCAAACTTTGTCCAACGACGCCATAGCCGATCAATATTATTCGCATCTGTTATCACCTGTTAACGGAAACTGCTACAGTTTTCTTTAGCCCAAGGACTTTTTCGATGGCTTCCACATTAGCATCCACTTCAAGCGGTTTCTCACTCATGCGAACAGCAACGTCAGGGTCTTTGAGTCCGTGACCTGTAGTGACGCAAACTATTCTTTCATCCCTTTCGATGGTGCCGTTTTCGACGAGTTTTTTCAGCCCAGCGATGGATGAGGCGCTGGCGGGTTCCACGAAGAGGCCCTCAAGCCGCGAAAGCGTTTTCTGCGCTTCCAAAATCTCCACATCGGTCACGGTTTCGGCTGTTCCGCCCGAACTGCGAATGGCGTTCACGGCTTTTTTCCAGCTGACAGGCGCACCAATCCTGATGGCTGTTGCAATCGTTTCTGGCTCGTTGACGGGTTTGATTTCGCTGCTTCCGCTCTTGATGGCTTGCGCAATGGGTGCCGCGCCAACCGCCTGAATTCCAGTCATTTTCGGGAGCGTCTTCACGAAGCCAAAGTTGTGAAATTCGGTGAAGCCTTTCCAGATGGCACTGATGTTTCCCGCGTTGCCAACGGGCACGACGACGCGGTCTGGTGATTCGTTATCGAGCTGTTCGCAGATTTCGTAGCCCAAAGACTTCTGCCCTTCAATCCTGAACGGGTTGATTGAGTTGAGCAGGTAGATGCTTCTATGTTTTTCCGAAAGCTTGAACACGATTTCTAAGGCTTGGTCGAAGTTGCCTCGGACTTGGATGACCTTGGAGCCGTAGATGATGGCTTGCGCCAATTTTCCATACGCAATCTTCCCCGATGGGATTAGCACGGCGCATTGGAGTCCCGCTTTCGCCGCGTAAGCCGCCAAACTAGCAGACGTGTTTCCCGTAGATGCACAAATGACGGATTTTACGCCGAGCTCCACGGCTTTCGTCACGCCGACCGTCATGCCTCGGTCTTTGAAGGAGCCGGTTGGGTTTTCACCCTCATTCTTAATGTATAGCTGTTTGATTCCTAGCGCTTTGCTTAGGCGTTTGCATTGGTGGAGTCCTGTTCCACCCTCGTTTAGCGTGACAATTTTGGATGGGTCGTTTATTGGCATGAGGTCTCTGTACCGCCAAACGGAAAGCGGGGTTTTTCTCCATCCACTTTTCTTCAGTGTGTCTTTTGTAAGGTCGTAGTCGAGTTTGATTTCGAGTATGTCTCCGCATTTCCTGCAGAAGTAGATAACCTCGTCTGTAGGGTATCGGGTTCCACAGTTGATGCATTCCTGATGCGTCATTTTTCCATCTCCAAAATGTATGTGCCTCTTCCGGGTGTAGTGACAAACACTGTGGCTTTCAAGCCTGTGGATTCGAAGGCTTCCTTCATGGCTTTCGATACTTTTGACGCGTTCGCCTTCCTCCTGTTCACTATTGCAATCATGGCGGGTCCAGCGCCGCTCATGGCGACTCCACACGCTCCAGCTTTCAGCGCGTTCCCCTTAACCCTCTGGTAACCAGGGATTAACGCGGCTCTTTCTGGCTCCGCAACGGCGTCCGACATCGACTCGCCAATCAAGTCAACATCTCCACTGGCAAAGCCACTTGCCATAGCCGCTGCCCTTCCAACGTTGTGGACTAGTTTTTCAATTGAAACTTGTGTGGGCACGACAGACCGAGCTTTTTTGGTCTTGTCAACCGGCGTCTTGATGTGTGGGTAAGCGACGCAAACTTCCATGTCCTTTGGAGCTTGCAAGTTGACTATTTTCAGAGGGTTGTAGGAGCGGACGATGACGAAGCCTCCGCATATGGCTGCAGAAACATTGTCCGCGTGCTCGGAGCCAGCAGATGCGACCTCGCCCTTCGCTGCCAACCGTATTAAGTCTTCAAATTCCAGTTTGAGGTTGAACATATGGTTCAAGCCGTATGCCACGGCTGCTGCTGAAGCTGCGCTGCTGCCCAAGCCCATGCCTGGCATGATGCCTCTGTCAATATTTATTTGGATGCCTGTTTCCAGGTTGAATTCTTTTATGATGTGGTTTGCGACCATGCTTGCCGTGTTCTTTTTAGGCAAGGCGGGAATCTTTTCTGCGGGCA
>DATEAU010000184.1:0-5531 GCA_035288165.1 Bathyarchaeia archaeon | reverse complement strand
CGGACACCATCGACGAAATCCGCTTGACTGACGGACACTTGGCAGCGTTGGCTGACGTTTCCGAAGACATTGAACGCATGTACGAGTCGTATTCTAAGCTTTACTTGGAGCTTAAGGAGAAGGCACAAGTGGTGGCTGAGAACCGCGAGAAAACCCTGGAGGAAGTGAAGGCACGTATGCAGTCATGGCGGACAGTGATGCAGAGCCTCATAGACCGCGTGAACCTGGAGTATCAGAAGATTATGGGGCAAACATTTGCGGAGGGCGAAGTCCGCTTAGGGAACACGAATGACATAGAAGCCGCGAGCCTGGAAATCCTCGTGGGCTTCAAAGGCGCAAGACCCCTGGCGTTGGATTCACACACCCAAAGCGGCGGCGAAAGAACCACGGCAACAATGAGTTTCTTGCTGGCGTTGCAGCAACATGTGCGTTCGCCGTTCCGAGCGGTGGACGAGTATGACATTCACATGGACCCGAAGAATCGCGAGATGATTGCGCGGATGCTCCTATCGATGATTAAGGAAGCCACCGCACAGTACATCGTAATCACGCCCAGCCAGATTACGTTTGCTCAGGAGAACGCGAACATCATCACCGTGCAGAATGTTGAAGGGAAATCAGTTGTTAGAGAGGTTGCATAGTGCAAACCGCTAAAGATGAAAAGCACGGCAGAGAACGCCTCCAACGCATAATCGAAATGTGCATGGCAATTGAAACTCACGCTGTAGACCCGTTCACGTTAGACGTTGAAGACATCATCAAGGTCATTAAGGAGTATTTTCCAGATTGGAAAAAGCCCGAAGACCTCAACTTGGATGCCGAAACAATTCATCACTTAGCTTCTGTCATTAAGCTTCAGAGCGAGTGGGTGAAGCATCGTTCAACGTCACTTTACGCTGACCCGTTTCTGCTTGAAGAAAAAATCACGCAGACGCCAAAGGAGGATATTATGGGAATTTTCCTTCGTTCTTGGCATCCCATTGTTGAGTTAGAGCAGATAACCCTCTGCAGCTTGGCAGAAGCTCTGCGATACTGGGAGACGCTTGTGCCTATCAGCGAACGGTGGAAAGAGTTCGCATTCAACGAGGTTGGGGCTGGAACCGCAACGCGAGACGAGTTGATTAAGCAACGCATCCTCAGCGACAAAGTGTTCAGCGAGGAGATGGAAACCTTCTGGCAGGAACTTAAACTGAAAGTGGCTAATAAAGGGAAAGATGGCAAAATACTTTATTGGGATTTTATAGGCGGAGAATCCTACGAGGAAACGGTGGAGAGGGCTTTCATGACAAGCTTCCTGATTACGTACGGCTACGCGACGTTAGAGATTCGCCCGTTGGAGGAGCAGATCTTCATAATACCGTTTGAGAAGCCGTTGTCGAAGATTGGCACTCAACAGGGAGTTTCGATTCCGATATCCGTGACGTTTGATAGTTGGCAGAAGTGGAAGAGAGGCGAGTTGGATTGAGCAAACGGAAAGGCGTTTACGCAGCCAAAGTCAAACGTGCCACACACATGCTGTTTTATCGGAAGCATCAGAAGCCAGGCGTGAAAGGCTGGGAACTGCGCAAGGCGTTGGGCGCGGATTACCCGAAAGTTCTGGACGTACTTGATGATTATTTGAAGAATCTTGATTTGCAGGTGAAAACAGTTTTTGAGGAGGAAAAAACTCCAGTTCAGAAGCCTTCGTTGGAGGAATTAGACAAGGCACGATTCTACGTTACGCTGCGTGGCGATTTGACCCCGAAAGAATCCAAAATGATCGGCTGGCGCATAGACGACTTGGCAGGCTTAGCCATGACCATCAGTTACATAATCAGCAAGAGGGGGCAAGCTCCACGCAAAGACGTCGAAGACCTGCTAGGCGAAAAGCTTCCAGACTGGAAAATCGGATTAAATATCGACCGCTACATACGCTACGGCTATTTGACCCAAGACGATAACGCACAATTATACTTGGATTGGCGAACCCGAGCTGAAGTGGATCAGAAAACACTTATAGACATGCTCCTCAACGTCGAAGCCCAACAGCAGTCGGTCTCGGAGTCTATGGATGAAGAAAGCGACGACAAAGAGGCTGAACCTGAAAAACAGGAAGAACCGTAAAAAATGGTTTTACCAGTTTTCTCTATGGGCAGATTGGTTCTATGTGAACAGTAACCACGGCTTCGGCGAAGCGCTCCTTGACTTCCTTCTCTATCCGAGAGGCGAGTTCATGTGCTTCCGCGATTGAAATCTGCTTCGTGAAGCAACAATCCAAATTTATGTAACGCTTCCCGCCAGCCACGTAAGTAAGTACCTTGTCCAACCGCAGGTTCTCTGTCAAGCCGTCGGTAACTTTGTAGATTATTGTCTTCAACTGTTCCTCGCCTATTTCGACCGCGCGAACTTCGCCTGATGGTTCCACATGGACCGTAACGTGTTCAAGTCGCCTAATGCCTTCGTGAACTCGCTTCTCGATTTTCTCCGCGATGTCATGCGCTTCTTCAACTGATAATGAAGGATCTACAATCGCGTGCAATGTAATGTACAGCTCGCCGCTGGCGTAGACGGTGGAGATTTCATGCACCTGCCGAACACCATCAACGGTAGCAAGTTTCTCGACGAGGTTTTCCATTCCCGTTTCTCCATCACAGGGTTCAATGTGGATGGTGGCGTCAACGTTCCCGAAAGCCCGCGTCAAATTACCCTCAATCCTCGAAGCCAAAGCGTGTGCTTCGTCCAAGCTCATAGAAGCGAAAACTTGTACGGTGGTTTCAATGAAGGTCTTTGAGCCCACTTTTCTTGCCCGCAAGTTCTCGTTCTTCAACACGCCGTGTTCGGAGAGGATTTCTTTTCTGATTTTCTGTACCATATCCTTCGACGCTGTATCACTTAGCTCCATTATATTGCTTCTGATGAGTTTAAGGCTAAGGTAGCTGAGGAAAATGCCTAGAGCGATGGAGGCTATGGCGTCCCCCCAGTAGATTCCAGCCAAAGTAGCTAAACCGAAACCCAAGAAAGCAATAATCGTGGAACTCAAATCTGCAACGGCATGGTACAAACCCACCTGAGTCGTCGAGGATTCGTGGCTGGCTTTCCTGAATATGGCGATGCGGAAAACGTCGATGCAGAACGTAAAGCCAATGGCTCCAAACCCGACGAGGCTTAATCCTTCGTTGACGCTCACACCCTGAACCGACCTCATTACAGCCTCGTAAAAGATTATGAGCGCTACAGCAACGAGTATCATTCCGCCGATTAAGCTGCCTATGGTTTCAAATTTCTCGTGCCCATACAAATGATCCTCATCAGGAGGCTTGAGCGCCGCTTTCACGGCAATGAACAATGCCACGGTTGTTATGGCATCGAGCAACGCGTGCAAGCCGTCACTCACGATAGCCAAACTGTTCACAATCAGCCCCAAGGAGACCTCTACAATTACGACACTGGCTATGGCTAACGCTGAAAGCCGGAGCGCTCGGAGCTTGCCAGCGCCTTCTTGGCTGTTTGGCATTAAGGGTCAGTTTATATGCGCTTGAACCGCGGTTTAAGAATTACGGATACGCCTAACGGTTTTGCTTTTGAAATCCGCCGCCGTGAACTTCATATTAAATAAGGGCAACCGCAAAACTCATTGCAAGATGAGGCTTAACACGAACTTCCTAAACCAACGAACGTTCCTTAAGGGCAATTTTCTAATCCTGATAATCACGTGGATTCTCATGTACTCCACGCAGCCTATTCCTTCCACGTACGAAAGCCTCTACTTCTTGAACTTGGGCGCCGACACATTCCTCCTATCCGTCATCGGGTTCGTGGGCTCCTTGACAATAGCACTCGTTCAGGTTCCAGGCGGCTACCTCGCCGATCAGCATGGAAGAAGATGGCTCATAGTCACGATGACGTTCGGGTTAGCCGCAGGCTACCTCTTTTTCATGCTCGCGCCTTCGTGGCATTTCATGGTCTTGGGCATGACGCTGCAAAGCCTGTGCCTGATTTATCAACCCGCGCTCCTGGCGACGCTGCTCGACTCGGTGACGCCTGAAAAGAGAGGCATCGGCTTCAACTTCCAATCAGTACTGCTGAACTTTGTGGCGTTGCCTGCTCCTCTTATTGCCGCGGCTCTGGTTTTGGTGAACGGAGAGTACGTTTCGCCTCAGTCAGATTCGGGCATGCGAATAGCCTACACGATTGTCTTCGCGGCTTACGTTGGAGCCGCTGTTTTGCGTTTGAGGCTGAAGGAAACGCTTCCAGCTAACAACGGCGACAATCGCCCCAGAATCTTGCAAGCGTTCCGCGAGTATCCACGGTGCCTTCGCGAATGCTGGAATGTCTGGCGACAAGTTCCAAAATCAGCGTCTTACCTTTTCGTTTCCATGGTCAGCATTAACGGCGTGGTGGCGGGATGCCAGATATTCTTCGTTGTCTACGCCAAGGAGGTTTTGGGCATCACGGGTTTGCAATGGGCTATCGTCATGGCGTTCATGTATCTGAGCATCGCGCTGCCCGCATTGTTCGCGGGTTTTCGGATGGATGCCACGGGAAGAAAACGCTTCCTTGTTTTGGGTTTCCTTCTTTACGTTCCAGCCATGCTTCTGTTCATGAACGCGGACTTCACTTTGCTGTTAGTCGCGTTTTTCCTGTTCGGTTTGGGAAACATGCTTCGAGTGAACAGTTCTCAAGCGTTGCTCGGCGACCTGATTCCGCGTGAGTTGCGGGGCAAAGCGGCGGGATTCCTCCAGTTTGTCCTGTTCTTCACGCAAGCATTCGTTTACCTCTTAATCGGCTTTCTCTACAGCTACGTGGCGCCCCAGCTGCCTTTCTTGTTATTGGCTGTGGTTGCTGTGCCTCTGGCTTTGCTGTTGATTTTTAGAATTTCGGAGCCTAAAGTTAAGGAAGTTTAACGCGTGTCGATTATTGCCTAGAATGCGAACTTGTCAAGCCTGTTTTTTTCAGTGTTGTTCTTTGGCGAATGGTAGGATGCGTTGTATGTTGGTTGCGTAAGGTTTATAGGCGACTTAACGATGTTATATGTTGAGATATAACGGCGTTATGGGTGTGAAAGTAAATGGAAAACAGACTACACAATGCGCTACAAAACGAAAACTCAACAACATACAAAATCCTAGACAAACAAGAACTAACCCCGCAAATCAAACAAGTAAAAATCCACGCTCCCGAAATAGCAGAAAAAGCACAAGCCGGGCAATTCGTCATACTACGAGTAGACGATGAAGGCGAAAGAATCCCACTCACCCTCGCCGCATGGGAAAACACCAAGGGAACAATCACGCTAATCTTCCAAGAAGTCGGCGTCTCAACCAAGAAACTAGGTTGCCTCCAAGTCCAAGACGAAATACTGAACATAGCAGGACCGCTGGGAAAACCGAGCGACGTAAAAAACTACGGGCTGGCAGCAGTCGTGTGTGGAGGCGTTGGCACGGCAGCCGCATACCCAATAGCGGAAGCGCTGAAAGAAGCTGGGAACACAGTTGTCTCGATACTTGGCGCCAGAAGCGAAGGATTGCTCATATTGGAAGAAGAAATGAAAC
>DATEAU010000183.1:0-2041 GCA_035288165.1 Bathyarchaeia archaeon | reverse complement strand
AATGCCTTCGTTGATGGACAAATGACGAGACAAATCTGTTTCCTTCTAGTTGCCATCGTGGCAATTGCAGCCTTTTCACCGATAATATATTGGCAAATCACTTCAAGAGGAAACGCTAATACACCTTTGTTTTTCGGAGTTAGTTTTGGCGGGAAAACAGCAAATGAAGCCAAGCTACTGATAGACAAAGTCAAAGGCTACACCAACTTTTTTCTCGTCGACTCATGGGACATAACCACTAATGAAACCGCACTTAACGAAGTATGCGACTACACGGCGAAAGCTGATCTTAAGTTTATGGTCTTTTTCGGTTACGTTTCTCGCATAATATATCCTTGGCACCAAACTTGGCTGGACACGGCGAAAGCGCGATGGGGGGATAAATTCCTCGGGGTCTACCTATTCGATGAACCTGGCGGAAACCAAATCGACACTGGAGGATGGAACGAAGATATGGATACACTCTTCGTAAATGCCTCCGATTACAGCGAGGCATCAACCATTTTCGTCAACAGCATATCTTCAATCAACAGCACCGTAGACCTAAAGAGAAGGAGCATTCCAATGTTCACTTCTGATTATGCTCTTTACTGGTACGATTACTTGGCAGGCTACGACACGGTTTTTGTTGAGCTTGCATGGAACCATACCAGATCGCAACAGATAGGGCTCTGCAGGGGAGCAGCCAACGCACAAGGAAAAGAATGGGGCGCCATAATCACTTGGACCTATGACAATCCGCCATATTTGCCAAGTGGACCAGAAATACTTGAAGATATGCTTACAGCTTATGAAACGGGAGCAAAATATCTCATCGTGTTTAACTACCCTACCTATCCAGAAAATAACCCCTACGGTATTCTGATGGACGAACATTTTGCTGCAATGCAACAATTCTGGAAGCACATTCACGAATACCCAGGTGACTACGGAAAAGTAATGAGTAACGTTGCCTTGGTTCTCCCGAAAGACTACGGATGGGGCATGAGAAAATCCAATGATTCTATTTGGGGTATATGGCCAGCCGACAATCTTTCTTCTGTGATTTGGGACAAAATGAATACGCTAATAGAAAGATATGGGCAACGATTGGACATTGTTTACGATGATCCCCGATTCAGTTTTGCCGAATATTCAAAAGTGTACTATTGGAATTCTTCGATAACATGAAACTATCAGCCTAAAGGTACAACAAGATTTTAATTGTTTATTGAGTTTGTAAAGACAAGCGAGAGCGATCGCTTATGGAGTTTGAAACCACAGTCAAAGAAATTATCCAGCGCACCTACAACGTCTCGAGCTTCAGGTTCCTAAGACCAGTAGACTTGGAGTACAAGGCGGGGCAGTTCTTCTTCATCACGATAAAGCAACGCGGGAAGGAGTTGAGCAAGCACTTCAGCTTCTCCAGCAGCCCTACAGAAAAAGAACACATCGAGTTCACTAAGAAATTCACGGACAGCGAGTTCTCAGCCGCCTTGAAAACGCTCAAGTCAGGCGATTGGGCACATATAGACGCGCCGCATGGAGACTTCACGTTCCAAGGAGAGCACCCGAGAATCGGTATGCTTGCTGGAGGCATAGGGATAACACCGCTCGTCAGCATATGCAAGTACTGCACCGACAACCGCTTAGGCACCAAGGTTACACTTCTCTACGGTAACCGAACCGAGAATGACATTGCGTTCAAGAACGAACTCGAAGCAATGCAAGAGCAAAACCCAAACCTGAAAGTAGCCTTCACGCTCAATGAAACTTCAAGCAGCTGGAAAGGCTCCACGGGACTCATAAACATGGAAATGGTCAAGAGGGAAATCCCCGACTACAGGGAGACCATGTTTTACACGTGCGGTCCGCCACCGATGGTTGAAGTCATGGAGAAACTCGTCGAAAGCCTAGGCTTACCCAAGACCCAGTTGAAACGCGAGTATTTCTCAGGCTACACGCAAGAACACAGCTAGACCTTACGGGTAGAATCTCCTCGTCGTCCTCGGGAACGGAATCGAATCTATGATGTTCTCCAAATCCAGCATCCACGTCAACA
>DATEAU010000182.1:0-6794 GCA_035288165.1 Bathyarchaeia archaeon | reverse complement strand
TTTCCGCCGGTGATTTCGTCGTTGCTTCCATCAAAATCCAACCCTCCATTGATCTTTGCTGTCACTTGGTCGCCACTCGTCATTGAACCCGCCGATGTTCCATCATTATTGTATGAAGTGCTGTCTTGCATCTGGGGAGCTGTTCCAGCCGGGTTTTCTTTCAGATGCCAGACTCCAACGTAGTAGCTATCCCAAACGTTTACGACATCTTGTTGGCTGCTGATGCTTGTGTTGCCATAGTACATGTAGATCAAGGTGTTGTTTTGCGAGAATAGAGAGGGTATTTTGACCCAAGCCACGAGTTCGCCAGTTGCCCCGTTGAATTTCTCTATCTCATGACTTGCCTTGGTCTTCTTGTCCGACAAAGTGAAGAGAATGTCATCCCCGTCATCCTGCGCGTCGTTTGCCAAATCTACGTCAGTGAAGCTTATCATTACTGGGAAATCGCTCAAATATAGCCCCATTGAGGGAACATTTGTTGTGAATGAGTAGCTTCCATAGCCAGAGCCATCGTTGTTGTTTGGTCCGATATCGTCGAAGTTATTGTTCAACTTAAAGTAAGACCTAAGGTTGCTCTCGGAACCCGTCAGCTCGGTCTTGTAGTCACTTTGAACTTGAGAAAGAGCTCTATCAATATTCCAGTACCTCAACTCGTCTCCCTGTCCATTGGTGGGTTCGGTGCCGCCTTTTGATGCCAAAAAATTGTTCTGGGTAACGCCTGCTGTGGAGACCGCGGAGGTCCAAGCAGTATTCTGTGCGTTGAGGGTGGGCAAGTTGTCCTCGTCGCCGACGTAAAGGTAAAGCCTGTTTGTGTTCTCATTCCAGACAATAGCTATGAAGAACCATTTGCTGGCAGTGAAGCCTGTGCTGCTTGTGAGACTTCCAACGGCTCCCCAATCAAGCACTAAGTTTGAACCTTCAAACCGGGTCTCCATGTTGTCATGCTGTCCCCAAGGTCTATTGCTTACTGCGTCCCACCTTATCCAGAACGAAATCGTTCCAACTGTCGATCCCCAATTGGCAGTACTTATGTTCATGTAGCCGCCGGTTGCATCGAGAGAATGTGTGTTGATGTCGGCGACTTGGCTTCCCTGAATAGTTATGCTTTTACGGAATTGCCAGCCTGGATTGTACCAGATTTTTTTGATGGTTTGTGTTACATTTTGTGAGTTTGTTTCAAAAACCAGAGCATACCCTATGCTCACTAACAAAACACTCAGAGTTAGCGCTAAACACATTGAGGGTAACTTTTTTTTAGCCATCAAACGTAAAATATTGCATAATTACTATTTTAGAAATGTGAACACATAATCCATCTCTTTAATCAATAGATAATTCATAATTTGCTTGCTTCTAATTCATAAACTAAATTCATAAACTATTTTAATTCTAAAATCGCATTCTGATTCAGAACTCGAAGGTGATGCCTTGAAAAAGAAAGCAGTTAGCCTAGCATTCATTATTGTGAGCTTTATCATACTCGGTGTGTCGGCTTACGTATACGAAACTGCACAGCAAACCATTACGCAGACTGTTCAGAACATTGCAACTTTGACTTTGCAGAATTCAGCTTTAGGCAACATAGAAGAAGGACAGACCATATCGTACACTAAGGCGACTGTATCAAGTCTCGGCAACATCTTGAATATAACGACAACAAAAGACAATGTCTACTTGCACTTTGACAGTGATGTAAATACTCTGAGCACGTATTACACAACATACACCATAACGGTCAAGTACGCAGCAGTCGGCAGCGGTTCAACCCACGTCGTAGGCGACACTGCAGCCACAATGACGATAGGGGCACCAGATCCAGCAGGCGTAACTCTGGACGTGGATGGCGCCTGGAGATTCGACTTTGAGTTAACCACGACCGCCAAATCAGTCAGCTCAGACCAAGCAACAACAGCAACCATTACGGTTACTGCGGAGAGCACATAATAGGAGGAATGAAAAGGTGTCAGTTAAGAAAAGAATTCCACAGCTCTTTTTCATCAGCACCCTCACCTTCTGGGCAATTTCTATATTGCTGGTTTATCTTCCAGTAAGCCCATGGAGCGGACCTGTGTTTCCCAAGACTGTCGATGCCAGTATGATGAACATCTTCTTGGTTGCGACAGCACTTTCTTTCACAGCGTCTCTTATGATGGGTTTCCGAGGATTCTTCAACAAGCCCAACTTGAAGGCAAATGGCAAGATTTTCTTGAAGCCAAAAATAGTCGCGATATCTAGCTGGATATCTAGTTGGGAAAAATGGCAGTCTGTCGTTGAGCATCGGAAAGCAGTATCATCGCTGTAAATTTTTTACCTTTTCTCTCCCTTCGTAAACACAAATTTATATGCTGGAATCGGAAAGAGTAGTTTCTGAAAACGACGATTAGGAACGTTCTCGAAGGGAAATATCATGAGGCACGTTAAAATTAACGCGTTTGATTGTCCCGATGCCTGGTTTAAGGCATTGAACCAGATTTGGAGCGAAGGCGATGTTTTCAAAGTGGGCTATGGGTCTGAAACAACAGAGACTAAGAAGCTGAACTTGACGATTGAGATAGCTCATCCCGAGAACAGGCCGCTAGTAAGTGACAAGGCGCCTTGCGACATGAAGTACGTGCAATGGTACGCTTTGACTTATCTCTGGTGTGGCGAGAAGCAGGAAGAAACATACACGTACGGAAGCAGGCTAAGGGAACCTGTGGACCAGGTAGAGCAGGCGGTTAGGAGATACATCGAAGAGCGACAGGATAGACAGGTTACCATGGTGATCAGATTACCGCAGGATATCAATAAACTTCGTGAAGGTAGCAAAGAACGCCACGAACCCCCATGCCTCAGCCTCATCGACACCGAAATCCTCGACGGCAAAATGCACTTAACCTGCTACTTCAGGTCGTGGGACGCCTACGCTGGACTGCCGGCCAACATCGCAGGACTGCAATTGTTCAACGAGGCGTTTGTGAAGGAGATTAAAAGCCGCGGTGACCTCGCGTTGGAAACTGGCAAGCTCATTTTTCACAGCAAGAACTGCCACGTTTACGAGCGCCAATATAAGCTCGTGAAAGAGTTGTTGTCGCCGCAGACAAGTTCGAAGACGCCGAGGATAGGTCAGACACTGAAAGCTGCTGAGGAAGACCAGCAACGCGAAGAGTAGACAGCGGTAGTCACGTTCATATTTGGAGCCTATTAGAAATGGAATGCACGAACCTATAGAGGGAGAGTCATTTCCTAGACAGGCTCTACAATTCTTTTCAAGCAGTTTTATTATATACCGAAGCAAGATGTTTCCTTGGTAGGCAAGTTTGTTGAGTGAAAGACTAATCAGAGTTAAGAGATGGGAAGAGTTCAAACGCTTAGTCACCGAGCTTAAGCCAAAATCGCTGGTATATATCATCGAGCAGAACGGACTCACACAGACGAGGGAAATGACGGTTTTGCGGCTGATTCTTCCCTCCCAAAACTCCTACCACGTTTACCTAGACTTTCCAAAAGGCGACGCACTGAGAGAAACCGCCATCCCCATTCACGATGACAAAGGGAACCGCCACCTCGAAGACGACGAAATAAAACGGTTCCTCAACAAGGAATTCGGGGAGAATACGCCCATTTTCTCTTATTGGACAACCTGACGAGTGCTTGAGCTATTTCTTGGAAAGCGATGCCTCATTCTCAACGCTATTTTCGAGAAACCAACCATGATGGGCACCTCCAAAAGCGGACCGATAACTGTTGCCAACGCGGCGCCGTGATTCAGCCCAAACACGGTTATGGCCACAGTTATCGCAATCTCAAAGTGGCTGCTTGCGCCGATAAGAGTGCTTGTCACTGCCATTTCGTATTTCCATTTAGTCAGCCATGTTGATCCGAAGAGTAGTGCTACCATTATGAAATAGTGTATAACCAGTGGCGTGGCAATCAAACCGACTATAAGCGGTTGATCCAGAATTGCCTGTCCTTTGTAGGCAAACAGCACTATCAACGTGCCCAATAAGGCGACCGTTGCCAGTTTATGCATCGCTTCGAGATAGGTTTTGTTGTACCATTCTTGCCCGCGGCGTTTCGTCAATTCTCTTCTTAAGACCAGACCTAACGCAACTGGGAGACCGACGAAAAGAAGCACATCTAAGGCTATAAGGTAGACCGGGACTTGGATTCCCCCAATGCCCAGATAGAAGGCTGCAGAAGGCGAATACAAAACAATAATTGATAACGCGTTTATGGCCGTAATGACTAAACTTTGCGCAACGTTTCCCTTCGCAAACATCGTCCAGAAAAGCACCATAGCCGTACATGGAGCTATTCCTAACAGAATTACACCTGCAGCATATTCTGGATAATTGCCCAAGAAGACGCGAGCAAGTAAGACCATTAAGGGCGGAGCAATCGCCCAGTTGGCTATGAGCGTAAGAATAACAGGTTTAGGGGTTTTAGCTGCCTTCTTTATTTCTCCAAACTCAATTGCTGAAACGGTTGGATACATCATCAGAAACAGAAAAATGCCAATTGGAATCGGCAAGTAACCCAACTCCGCAACAGTGATTGAGTTGAGCGCGGTTACTATCGATGGGACAAATTTTCCCAATAGTAGCCCGATGACGATGCATAAGCCTATCCAGACTGTTAAGTACTTCTCGAAAAAACCAAGCTTCGCTTCATGCTCCGTATGCATTATGATTCCTTCTTTTCGCAACCTCCTCTCTTAGCAAATCATTTGTTCCATGATCTTCTTGGAAAGGGCACTTGCCAACTCGGGGTTTACGTCATCGAGAATCGTGTATATTTCAGGAAACGTGATGGAGTAGAGCCTCTTGTTGCCGACCTTCCTGTCCACTACTAATCCAGAATCCTTGAGGAGTTTCAAGTGACGGGAAACTACTGGTTGAATAAGGTTTAGATGCGGTACTATTTCGCAAACACATTTTTCTCCGTCGCGAATAAATTCGAGTATCTCGATTCGGATTGGGTCGGAGAGCGCATAAAAAACTCTAGCTTTCAGCCTGCGTTGGGTGTCTGATTTTGGAGCCATGATTCAAGGAAAAATACATATCAATATTTAAATATTGTTATTAACATTCACGCCATAACAAAGGTGAAAACAGTGACCAAAGGAACATATCACGGCATCCCTCGAAGCAAGATACCTTGGGGACCCACAATAGATTATGGAAAATGCGTAAACTGCGGGAAATGCGTGGACTACTGCAAGCTCGGCGTATACGAATTCGAAGAAAAAGAAGAAGCAAAGAAGGCTGTCGTGAAAAACCCTAACAACTGCGTAGTTTTATGCACAGGCTGCGAAGCGCAATGCCCCGCGGGCGCTATCACGCACCCATCGAAACAGGAAACTCGAAAGATAATTAGGGAAATGAAAAAAGCCTGAAACGCCGCCCACCAACCTAATCGGCACCAAGTCTATCAGCGAATTGAGAAAAACATAAGAACTTAGAAAGAAGCAAGTGGAATCATGAGCGGGTTAAGAGACCTAAAGCCAAAAGATATCCTTTACGGAGTGGGCATCCCATTAATCGTCGGGCTAATCATCATCGCTTTTCCAATTTCCGAAACCGCCCTCAGCCAAATCCATCCTGCATTAGTAGGAATATTCGTGTTTGGAATCGCGGAAATGATCATGACGGTGGGGGCACCTATTGTCTTTGGCTTGCTGTGGAGCAAGTGGGCTGGAGGAGCCACGGGTTTCCTGCTCGGCAGCATCTTCGCACTGTGGTACGCCATCTATGGTATCAGCACGCCAGGCTGGACCAACGACGTGAGTCTTCTGGGCTATTTGGTGAGCGCGATGATGATAGGCTACATGGCAGGCGCACTGAATAATCGTTCGCGCAATTTCTCTAGACTGGTCTTCTCAGGATTTACCGCTGCTTTCGTCGGCGCATTATTCCTTTTCTTTGCCTTCCAGTTTTCACCGCTACACCTAGCGACGGGATTTACGGCTTTCTTCATAACGGTCGTGTCGCGAATAACGATCGGACTGGTAGTGCCCGTGCTCGTTAAGTTTTCCTTGCACTTCCAAAAACACAATCCACGAAGCCCCATGAACGAGGAAAAGAAAGAAGAATAGCCGTGCGAATTGTCTAGTCCTTCTTCAGTGGATAACCCAGGCTTTCCCATGCGGTCATGCCGCCGAGTACGTTGTAGACCTGTTCAAAACCCTTTTGTTTCAGGATACTTGCCCCTATACTGGAGCGGTTTCCGACGGAGCAAGTCACCGCCATCGGCTTGTTTTTAGGCTGCGAGCCCGCTTGCTCAGCGAGGTCTCCGAAGAATATTCGTTTAGCGCCTTCCACGTAGCCGTGTTTCCATTCGCTGGGTTCCCGAACATCCAACAGCGTAACTTCGTTTTTCGCTAGTTTTGGTTTGAGCTGCTGAACTGAAAGCGTGCCTAAACTGCTGATGGGTTTACCTGTTTCCTGCCACTGGCTGATGCCGGGGCATAGGTAGCCGCACATGTTGTCGAAGCCGACTCTACGAAAACGTGCCGCCACTTTCTTTATGTCGCCAGGTCTTTCCAGCACGAAAACCACGTATTGCTCTATGGGCATGAGCCAGCCTGGGTAAACGCTGGTTCCTCCCAGCCAGAGGCTCAATGAACCGGGAATGTGGGAGCCTGCGAACGCGTTAGGCATCCGCGTATCCACCACAAGCATGTTTGGCTCCTGCATGTGCTCCTCGAAGTCAGCCACGCTCATAGGTCTCGGAAACGAGAGCTCGCTAAGCAACGGTGGACCTTGAAGGTTGTATTCTTCCATTTTCTTGAAGTACCGCGGCACAATCAACTC
>DATEAU010000181.1:0-2773 GCA_035288165.1 Bathyarchaeia archaeon | reverse complement strand
CCTAGTTTCATTATTCGGTGGCATTCGACGAAAGCTTCGGATAATTCAGGTATATAGTCTAGGACTTCGATCATAAAGATGACGTCTAAAGTTTCGTTTTTCAGGGGAATTTTTCTCGCGTCAGCTTGAACGACGTTGACGTGCTTGGCTTTCAGTTTTAGCCTTTTGAGTCCGTATGAGTCGATGTCGATGCTGATGACTAGCGTGTTTTCTGTTGGGAATTGGGAGAATCTGCCTGCTTCTGCGCCAACATCCATGACAGCGTTTATGCGTGATAGATCAATTGAGTTTTGGATGAATTGGGTTTCTGTGCGTGTCAGGTATTTTCCCATGCGGGTTTTGGCTGCTTTTTCCCAGTGTGTCTCCTCGGAAAAATCGTGCTTGGATGTTATGGCTGCTTCTGCCAAGATTTTTTCACTGGTGAAGCGGTTTATCTAAAGGGTTTTACTTCAACATCCATGGGTAGAAGCGAGAGTTTCTTGCTGCAGTTGGGGCATTTGCCGTCGAATTTTTGGAGAATTTCGTCTGGAGGTTTAAGTTCTGCACCTTCGTACAGAACATGATTGCATCCGTGGCAAATGACACGTTGGGGCACATATCTCACTCTCAATTGACAGGAAAACAACACGTTTGATATATTTATTGGTTCCTAATTGCGCCGTTGTTGAGTTGGTCGTGTACTCTGTTGCTCGGGAAAACTATAGCCCCCTTATTTAAAGGCTGAAATTACCTTCGGCGATATCATGAAGCAACAGTTTTGGGAGGATGCAAAGGGGCTATTTTTGAAACTTCCCTTTTACGTAAAACACACCGAGGCGCGAAAGGGAAACAACATCTCCGCTTTTTCCATGAAGATCCACGTATCCTTTTGACCCGAGTTTCTTCAGGACGCTTGGAAAGCTTTTTTTGACATCATATTTCTTAGCCGTGTCTTGCCATTTTATAACGTCTGCGGCTTTTTGAACTGCACAGTATCTCATTGCGATTAATCCGTTATCGTATAAACGAAGAAGAATTTCTTCTTCATACTCCTTCAACATTCTTCAAGTAATGTCTCCAGATCAGCATTCTGTGCTTTATTATATAAGTATTGTGTATAGTTGTGCACAAACAGTAGCAACCTTTAAATTAATTAAAATTATTTAAATTCTTTAAACTAGTTAAATTACCTAAATTAGGTAAATTGACTAACTAGCCGAGTTTACCTTTACAGTGTAAGGGTAGCCAAAAAGATAGCAGGGGTAAAAGAAAAACATGCAATCAACAAGAACAAGTTTTCCAGAAGCAGTGAAAACAATACTGGAAACTTTGAAGAAAGAAAAGAGTCTCTCGGTAAATGCGCTGTCAAAAGAAACTAAGCTTAACAGGCGAACCGTAGAGAAAACCCTGAAGTTATTGCTAGAGATTCAGCCCTATTTCCAAGAAATAAAACTCAGCAGTGTCGAATCTGATTGGAGGAAACTTTTCGAAGCAAAGGAACGGACAGGTTTGCTTGGGCTTCCAGAGAACGTGCAGAGGCTAATCATAAGGACAATATATTACCCAAATCCTTCAGAAGAAGAGATTGTTCTGATACATCTACTCTTGAACGAAGCACTTTCGCCCGAGAAAGCTCTTCCGCTCAGCCAAAATCGAGCAGTCAAAATGCTCGTCGAACAGGGACAAATTGCAGAATCAAGGGGAAGACTGTATTTGTCAGATGAGGGAAAAATCGTAGCTCAAGGAGCATTGCAGATATATCCTGAACTCAGCGAAATAAACAAGCGTACCTCCATCTGTTCTGAATAGCTACTTTCCAAAATCATGCCGGTGTTCAGAGAGAAATCTTTAACATTCTGGCGCGTTCATTTAAAACATAGAATTGCCGCTTCAGGGGATACTCGATGAGTCTGCTTAGCCATGACAGCTTCTGGAACGCAGTCATGACCCTACCAATGACAAGGAAAATGCTGAAGTTATCCCTGAAAAAATGCGGAGCGTGTGGCAGAACCGTGCTTGAGGCGGCTTTGGACGATTACGTCGGAAAAACCGACAAGAAATGCGCCAAGTGCAGCGGCTTGTACTCGCAGGTTATCGGGTTCTGGATCGAGTTTCTCCGTAAAAGCTTGAACGTGAAGAGGGCGAAGGCCGAGAAGTTGATGACTGACCCGTACGCGAGAAGGGCGGTAATGAACCTGACGCGGACTTTCGCGTACTTGGGAATAAAGAAGCCGCTCAGCATATATGCGCCGTTCCTCGTAGTATGGGATTTCACGCACAAATGCAACCTGAACTGCAAGCACTGTTACTCGAATTCTGGCGCCGTCTTGGAGGAGGAACTGAGCACAACGGAAGCGTTAAGCGTGGTGGACCAGTTGGCGGATGCTGAAGTGACCGCGCTCGCCTTCTCAGGCGGCGAACCATTAAGCAGGAAGGATTTTTTCGACGTAGCCCTCCACGCCGTCAAACGCGGGTTATACGTTTCAGTCGCTACGAACGGAACATTGCTAACGAAGGAAAACGTGAGGAAACTGAAGCAGACGGGCGTGCATTACGTTGAGGTCAGCATAGATGGCGCCACCGCACGCACACACGACGCGTTCCGCGGAGTCCCAGGAGCATTCGAAAAAGCAGTTTCGGGTATAAGGAACGCTGTGGAAGAGGATCTGTGTGCCTGCATCGCAACGACAGCCACGAAGAGCAACTTGTCGGAGATGCCTGCAATAATAGATTTGGCAGAGGACATCGGCGCGGAACGATTCACGTACTTCAACTTCATCCCCACAGGAAGGGG
>DATEAU010000180.1:0-2254 GCA_035288165.1 Bathyarchaeia archaeon | reverse complement strand
CGATGTCGAAGTCGCAAGCATCAACGAAGGCGTCTGCATCTTTCGCCAACTTCGCGATTGTTCCGAGCCATGCGCGGGTTCGTTTTGCCGTGCGGTCAGCCATGTAGAGAGGAACCCACTTGTAGTTGAAGACAGGGTAGTCTCTGCCTTTCTTTTCGGCTGCTACAGTGTACAAGTGCCCCAGCGCGGGGACGACGACGATTTCGCCGTTTCTCGTCGCCACGTAAAATGGGACTCCCTTATCCAGCATCCTCTTTGGTTTTCCCTCGGCGTCTAAAGCTGAAGCTATTCGGGCGGCTGCATCAGGTTTCTCGGTTACAATTAGCGTGTACGTTCCCAAACTCTGGTATCTCACACTTGGACAATAATCCCACATTCCTAAAATAAGTTACAGTAAAAAACCGAACCAAACACAAACCAAACAGACCGCTGCATTCTCGCCTTAAATAAGGGGGGGCTATAGACAACACGAGCAATAGATTACACGAGCGGCTCAACAATTACGTAATTAGGAACCAATAAATATATCACAAGTGTTATTTTCCTGTCAACTGAGAGTGAAACATGTGCCCCAGCGTGTCATTTGCAAAGGATGCAGTCATGTACTGTACGAAGGTGCGGAACTTAAACCGCCAGATGAAGTTCTCCAAAAATTCGACGGCAAATGCCCCACCTGCGGAAAGAAACTCGCGCTTTTGCCCCTAGACGTTGAAGTAAAACCAGCAAGATAAAACGCCGAAAAGTCAAGTGGCGGTAACCACGCCGTTATCGTTAACTAGTTTCCTTTCCCGCACCATTTTATCATAAACCTCACGAATTCTCACCCTAGTTTTTTCACCAGCATGTACGAAACCGAAAACCCTCCCCGTTTCAGCAACAAGCGAATCCACACTCAAGCTTAAAGCATAATGAGCGATTAGCCGCATAGCGTTCTCTATTTCTTCAGGCGGAATCTGCTCAACCAACCTATCCGACTCAGGAACCCCAGCAACTGGAACGCGCACAGGCACCTCCAACAACTCGTTCGGCCACAGAAAATCGCCTTTAACAGTTACCCTGTGATCCTTGATTAGGAGATCCAGTGCTTCTCTAACAGCGTGAACAACTTTTGGTCCTATTCGTCGGACTTCCCACGTAACCGCTAGTCTCTGAACAGCATAATCAAAGTGAATTGGCCCTTCCTCCCGCACAAGCTCCTCCAAAAGGCGGCTTTGCAAAACACGGTTTTCTCGAAAATAAAACTCGTTCTTTTGAACTTCACTATATGGATATTTTGGAAGCGGAATTCTCACGTAAGGATTAAAGACAGCCTTGAGAACATGAACTTTGTAAGGAACTCCGATTTTTTCGGAGCCTCCAAACTGAATTTGCTTAACCTCGAGTTGCTGCGGAACATAATCCTTCTTATCCTGAACCTCAGCGGTTTGAGGCAGAACGACGTCTGTTTGCAACTGGCAAGCCTGATCTAAAGCATCCTTCAACCGCCTAACCTCAGATTCCCGTCTCGCCACCCAATCAGGCGACCAAACACGATGAATCCTCCAACCAAGCTGCCGAAGCACCTGCTCTCGAAGTCTATCTCTGTCTCTAGCACTGTTGCTCGCACGGTAAGTCGCGCCGTCACATTCAATCGCCAACAGAAAACAGCCAGGATTAGCAGGATCAACTACACCCATGTCAATCGGGTAGACACTGCAACCAACTTTTGGGACAATATTGTAGTCCATGCGTCGGATTTCCGAAGCCACCGCATCCTCAAGCGCTGAATCAAACTTGCGAACCTGCTGCTCAAGGTCCGACTTATTGTGTTTTTTTTCAGCGTATTCAAGATAGCCATGCAGAGCCAAAACACCTACCGCGCTTGAAGCGTTAACCTCAATATCCGAAGATTTAATGGAAGTGACGAGAACCACTTTTTCCCGTGCACGAGTAACCGCAACGTTCAGACGCCGTTCTCCACCCGCCTTGTTTAAGGGTCCAAAATTCAACGTCATCTGACCTTTTTGATCATGACCGTAGCCTACGCTGAAAATCATTACATCGCGTTCGTCGCCTTGAACGTTCTCCAGATTCTTCACGAAGAAACCTTCCAGCCGGTCTTCCTTGAAGAAATGCTCGTATTCAGGCTGTTCTCTAAGGCGGCGTTCGATTGCTTCCTCCACAGTCTCCATCTGAGCTAAACTGAACGTAACGACTCCGAGTGTTTTCTCTGGATTATTCTGGAAATGTTCAAAAACCAAGTCTGCGATGGCTT
>DATEAU010000179.1:0-16526 GCA_035288165.1 Bathyarchaeia archaeon | reverse complement strand
GAGGAGACGTTGACGACATAACCGTGGCAAAGCTTATTCCATACCCTATTGAAAGAAGCAGCAAAACCGTCGCCTGCGTTGAAAACGAGAACGCCGACAGTAAAACTATGCTGGCAATTGAGCCTGCAATTATTGGAATGCATCGTCCAATCCTGTCGGAAACTCTCCCAATAATCGGTCTTGCCACGATTAAAGCCACTATTTGGGAACCCATAACCGTGCCTATTGTGAGGGGATCTAACTTCGCGTTTTCACTTAGGTAACCTACCAAAAAGAACTCAACTGCGCCGAAAACGTAGTATTGGCTAGCTTGAACGAAGCTCACGGCAAGAACTTGACGGTTCTTTGCGATTGTTAGCCATCCGCGAAACATTCCTTGGGCTTTCACGACATTAGCAGAATCCCCTGCGGGCGCCCTTTTTTCGATAGACAGAAGAAAAGTCAAAGCAAACGCAGCGACTCCTGCAATTCCCACGGCTAAATAGAGCGAAGGATAACCATAGTTTGTCAGGAACAAAATGTACCCACCTAAAAATGGAGCCAGGCCTCTTCCAACAGCAGTTGCCGAGGAAAGAAGAGAAATGCGCTCGCCCCGCTTTGTCGGAAACCGTTCAGCAACTGTGGCTTCGGCTACAGGAATGAATATGGCTGTTGCAAAGCCATGGTAAAAACGGACGAGAATAAGATGCCACCAGCTAGTTATGAAAAGATAGAGGAAGGGCGCGGAAGCGAAGACGAAGGTGCCGAATAACAAGACTTTTCGTCTTCCAATGCGGTCTGATAATGATGCTGCTGGCAAACTAACAAGCATTCCAGGAATAGTAGAGGCTGCCGCGACGAATCCCATCAAATCGATGGGTGTTCCGAGGCTTGTCGCGAAGGGTTTCAGGACTGGATTCTTGGACATCGTTGAACTTAGTATCGCGAAGGCTCCGATTATGCATAGTATCCAAAAGAACTTTTTGTTGACCTCCCTAAACGGTAATCTCATCACTGGACCAGCTAGTCATGAGTTGGATGCCGACGTATTTTTGATTTTGCGTTTTCGTACAGGCAACATCAAGAGATTTTTTCCAGACTTGCCGCATATAACTATAAATTCGCGTTGCGCTTAAATGCTGACCGTGAACCATAATCGATGGTAAATGTTATTGAGACCAAACTGCTTACAAAATCGTTTAATTCGTTAACCGCAGTCGATAGGCTCGATATCGCTGTTGAGTCTGGTGAAATCTTCGGTTTGCTTGGACCGAACGGCGCGGGCAAAACTACTACCATCAGCATGCTCTGCACTATCCTCAAGCCGACATCGGGCACGGCGAAGGTGAACGGGTTCGACATCGTGAAAGAATCCACCAACGTGCGCAAGTCCATAGGTATTGTCTTCCAAGACCCATCCGTGGACGATAGGCTGACGGGGCGCGAGAACCTTTACATGCACGCCAACCTCTACGGCGTCCCGGCGAATCAGCATAAGACCCGCATAAACGAAGTGTTAAACTTGGTTCAGCTTGAAGACCGAGCGGATGATATTCTGCGGACGTATTCGGGTGGGATGAGGCGACGATTGGAGCTGGCGCGAGGGCTGATTCACTATCCGAAGGTTTTGTTTCTGGATGAGCCGACGTTGGGTCTTGACCCGCAGACCCGCGAGCACATTTGGGAGTATGTTCGCGAGTTGAAGAAGACGCATGACATCACGGTGGTTTTGACGACGCATTACATGGATGAGGCGGACAGGCTATGCGACCGCATAGCAATTATGGATTATGGCAAGATAATCGCGTTGGACACGCCCGCAAGGCTGAAGGATACATTAGCTGGCGACGTGATAATGGTGAAAGCAAATAACCTTGAAGCATTAAAGGCGCTGGTGGCAGAGCAGTTGCATCTTGACAAGCTTCAACGCGTTAATGATACGCTTGAGATTACAGTTCGGAACGGAAAAAGCCTTCTACCAAGGGTAATGGAGCTTGCTACGGAGAACAAGATTTTCGTGGAGTCAATTCTGCTTCGTGAGCCAAACCTTGAGGACGTGTTCCTGCACTACACGGGCAGGACAATTCGAGCCGATGCGGCGCGGGAGTTTCACGGCATTTCGGCTATGCAGCGGAGGAAGATAAAGTGACCGAGCTCAGGGGCTTCTACACACTTTGGCTTCGTGAAGTTAAGCGCTACCTGCGGAACCGCACCCGCATCGTGAGCAGTTTCATGCAGCCCCTGTTGTGGTTAGTTATCTTCGGCTCGGGCGTTCGTTTCTCAGGCGACATCGGCGGATTAACATATCAACAGTTCATTTTTCCCGGCATAATCGGGCAGACACTGTTGTTCACTGCCATGTTCATGGGCATCTCGGTTATCTGGGACAAGGAGTTTGGGTTCATGAAGGAGATTTTGGTGGCGCCGATTTCGCGTTTCTCGATTTTCATGGGGAAAATGATTGGCGACAGCACAGACGCGGTCTTGCAGGGCGTAATCGTTTTCTTCCTTGGGTTTATTCTTGGCGTGCCGATTAACTTGGTTATGTTTTTGGCTATTTTGCCGATTATGCTGTTGACGACGTTTGGTTTGGTCAGCATCGGCTTAACCATTGCAAGCTACATCACGGACCTTGAGAGCTTCGGTGTGATCCAGAGCTTCATTAACTTGCCGTTGTTTTTCTTGAGTGGTGCCTTGTTTCCGTTGCAGGGGTTACCCGAGTGGTTGCAGGTTGCTTCGAGGCTGAACCCGTTGACGTATGGCGTTGACGCGTTGCGGACGGTGATTTTAGGTGGGGCTTGGCAGAGCATTTACCCATTGTGGATGGACCTGGCGATAATTGGCGGGTTCAATGTAGTTTTGATTGCGGTTGGAACGTGGGCATTTGGCAGAATGAAGTAACTCGCTTTGCCATGAAGAAGAAAAAAGTATGTTGAAATCGGCTCTGGCTATTTGTTTGTCATTTCGTTGATTTGCTGCTCCATCATGTGCCCGCGACAGTAGACCAGCGCTTTCGTGACGCCTGGAACCCGTTTAGCCGCATTCTTAATATCGGTAGCGAGCTTGAACGCTATAGGGCAGAAGGGGCTAGTTGGGACGAATTCGACTTTGACGACGCCTGTCTCTTCCTCTTTGACGTTGGTTATCATCTGCATCTCGGCGAAGGTCATGCCTGTCTCTGGGTCTTGCACTTTGCCTACTTCCTCGCGGACTTTATCTTCCAGTTCTGTCAAACCCTTTTTCACACTCACGTCTCTTATGTTAAGAGACTAGGCAGGGCTTTGCATATAAACCATTGCAGATAATGAGTTTTTCCGTGTTAAAGTTCTTTTTTTTAGATAATTGATAATCCGCGGAGTATGTGGACGATTATTGTTAGTAAGAGCGCGACGGCTGCTAACATGTGAACAAACCTCCACGATTGAGGCTTAATTCTTGCTACCATCTGAAATCTTTGAATGAACCCTGTGCCGACCAAGAAAACCATGGCTATGTACAGGACTACGCCTGTTCCCAATTCAGGATAGGAGTTAGCTGGCCTGCTGATTTGGCTTGCGAAATGAAACGATATTAACATGAAAGCTAACAGGTTCCCAAAAATGTGAACTCTACACAGGGTTGCGTATCTTTTGGGGAAGCGTTTCTTTAAGAAGGCGATTGTTGGCACGATTAAAGCGATGTAGATTATTCCAATCAAAACGAACCAATGGTTTAAGCGGAACGGACCGACGAAGAACCCGAAGCGGATCCAATGGAGAATTATCGCAGCCATCACGGAGACGGTTACAATTAGAATGGCTGTTGCTATCCAAAAGTCCTTTTCCTTTGTTACTCCCATTGGTCATTCACCTCCCTCACACTAAGTATAACACTGTTATATATGCAGAAACCAACCTATTAACATTTCCAAAAGAAAGCCCCCGTCTCCAGAAACTGGCTCTTTTACCAAGTCTCCGTATTCATTTTTCCAAACGTTTCAAAATAACAGCAGAAACAAGGTGTAAAATTGTTGCATTGCTGCTTGAAATCGCTACCCAAGACGAAATCAGTAATCTTTTGAACCTTTGGATTTGTTCATTGCATCATGGCTTGTTGAATGTTTATATAGATTTGAAATTCAAATAGAGGGATATTTGAACGGTTAACGGTGTCACTATGGCGGATTCTGCGAGAAAAAGCATGGCGAAATGGGCTGCATTCTTCTTAGTAATTTCAATATTAATCGGCATTGCGTTGGTTCCTCAATTGAACAAGTACGGGCAAGAAGGAGGAATGACTGTCGCCGAGAACGAGTTCATGTATGAAAAATCAATCGGCATCCTGGTTATGCTGATGGTGGGCTTCGGTTTTTTGATGGTGTTCGTCAGAAAGTATGGATACACCTCAATCACAGCCACGTATCTTGCGGTGGCTTTGTCTCTGCCGCTGTATATGTTGGTTAGGCCGTACTTGTGGGGTTCCGCTGCAGACTTGACTGTTGCAAATATTTCGATGCTCTTGTTTGCCGAGTTCGCCGCTGCCAGCCTCCTAATCGCCATGGGCGGTCCGCTTGGCAGGGTCAACACGTCACAATACTTACTCATCGGAGCGTTATTCACGCCATTATACGCCCTTAACGAATGGCTATTGTTCAGCGGGGCCGTCATTCCGGCAGGGGCGTTTTTGGATACTGCTGGATCAATATCGATTCACGCTTTTGGAGCGTATTTCGCGTTGGGCATGATTATTCTCTTGACTTCGAAAAAAGAAAGAGAAATAACCGTTGAAACGTCCAAAAGAAGCAACGAATTTGCGCTGCTTGGAAGTGCAGCCTTGTGGGTTTTCTGGCCATCATTCTCCTCCGCTTTAGTGGCGGTTGACAAAATTCCATTGGTCGCGATCAATACAATTTTGGCTCTTTGCGGTGCAACCCTAGCAACCTATGCTCTTTCAGTTATGATCAGAGGCAAGATCGAAGTTGGCGACATTGCGAACGCCTCGCTGGCGGGGGGCGTGGCAATCGGCGCTTCAGTTGCCAACGTCACGCCTGGATGGAGCATGCTAATCGGTCTAATCGCAGGGGCAATCAGCGTGATTGGCTACACGAAGATTCAGCCGCGGCTGCAAAATGCAACAGGAGGAGTTGACACGTGCGGAGTACACAACCTTCATGGAATGCCCGGAGTGTTTGGTGGATTAATTGCGGCTGGACTGGTGGCGGCTCCCTTGTGGCAACTAGGTGGAGTGCTCATAACTATGGTCTTGGCGCTGGCTGCAGGTTTGGCTGTTGGCTTCATCGTGTCTAACCTTGGGGGCAGAAAAGAGATTCCTTACGATGACAGAGGAGAGTTCGAAACGCCAATATCCAAAGCCGAAGCCGTTTAGCTTGTATCTTGGCAAAACCGACTTGAGCCTTGTCACACGCATTTCCTGAGGAATAGTGCGTAAACGGGTTCCCGCCAGCATTGTGCAGGACGAAAGAATGTCAATTTTGATTGACAATGCATAGCGGTTAAAAGCAGAATAGAAAAGATACGGATTCATGGCGGTTATAGGCGACGTTTCAAAAGGTGTGTTGCTGGTATTCTGTTTTTGGTATATTCTGGCAATGATTGGAGTTGAAGTTTCTGGAAACATTGCCTTGTCCTTGTTCAATCTTGCTGGTTTGATAATACCTGGGTCATGTCTTGCCTACGAATACGTCAAATACAAAAGAAACAAAAACAAATCAGCCACTACATCGAACCTCGATAAAGCAAAAGCATAATCAGTTGCAGGTTACTTACGTAACCCTTGAAATTGTCCCCAAGAATGCAGCTAGTAATCTTCGCAACAGCTATTGCAGTAGTCCTCATTTTCTTCGTCGGAGTTTACCCCTTAAATTATGCGTGGCGGCGAGCCTTCGCCATCACCGTCGTACTGATTGCAGCTGCCCTTTTCGTCTTAGTAACAACGGTTCGAGATAAGCTCAAGCACAGAAATGTCTCCGAATCGCGGTAGTGGCAAAACAGTTGGAGAAGCATAATCTTCCGAATTCGCGCCAAAATATGATAAGTGTTTTTTATCGTGATGCTTGGCTTGAGCAAATTTCTTAAGCCCTCGCCAACTAATGATAAGCGAAGCTCTATGCTTATTCCTATGATGATACCACCTATTTACACGAGCGCCTTAATTTTCGGGCCAGTTTTTCTGATTGTTCTGGCGTTATGCTTAGCTTTGCTGGCCAGGTTTTCTTCTCTTAAGGGTTGGATAGGCGTAGCCATGGTGGCAATCGGCATCATCGAGGTTTCGTTGGTGCCTGCCTGGGTCCTTTGGGTTTTTGTTATTGGACTTAGCACCATTATTATTGGAGTAATAATGCTTTCTAATGCTTTTCTCCCTAAGCGAGAGAGAGTTGGGATAGGTCTTATCGCAGTCGCGGTCGGCATTATAGGGATTCTGCTATTTGCATGGGACCTTTTGGGTTTTGCATTTGGGCTGGTCACGTTGATATTCGGAATTGCGGGCTCCGCTGTTTTGTTACCTGAACAAAGAAGGGTGAAGGTAGGTCTCGTGTCTGTAGCAGTTGGATTCGTCGTAATTCTGGTATCAGTGTATATGAATTTTCTCGGTTTGTTGTTCTTCGTTGGACTGCCCGTCGTTTTTATCGGGATTTCAGTAGGCGTTTCAGGTTTACCTTACTGGACACGAAAATACTCAGGTGGAAATACAATTTGGCGTTTGAGAAAGGTTCTCTATGTACTTCTGGTTATTGCGATTTTTTCTTCAGCTCTTGTATATTCACTTCGGACAACAAAGGCTTTGCGTGAGGAGTTTCGTGATGACTGGAGCTGGAAAACAACTGCTGATACAACAGTCCGCGGCGTCGTAACCGAAATCTACCTGAACCATGAGGTAAACACAGGCTACAGCTACCACATCTTCCCAGCACTAATAATTGTCAACGTGACTGAAGTGGTCGAGGTGGGCGAATCGTGGATGAATCTGACGGAAGAAAGCGAGCATTGGATGAACGAAAATATGAATGTTGCTTACGACAAGCCTGACGTTCCAAGCCTAATTGTAGGCAAGCGAGTTGAAGCAAGGGGTTATTTCGACACGCCTATAGAGGACCAATGGGCGTATTCCTATAAACTGGTTATTGCGACGGAAATAAACGAGAGCTACATCCAGCCTCTTCAAGGCGATTAAGATTGTTCTACCCCTCGGTAGACTTTTGCCTAAAAAGATAAAAATGCAACCGCGCAAGAAAAAGATTAAAATAACAAGTGGCAACTCCACACGCATCATGGACAAAGTCTCATGCGTGTTCTGCCGAATAGTGCAGAAAGAAGCTCCTGCCAGCATCGTTTATGAGGATGATAAGATAATTGCGTTTCTCGACATTAGACCCCTAAACCAAGGACACACGTTAATCATTCCCAGAGAGCATTACGAAACAGTCTACGACATTCCAGAAGATCTGCTTGCACACATCCACAAAATCGTCAAGCGAACCGCGGTCGCCGTCAAGGACGCCTCGAAAGCCGACGGAATCACCATCATCCAACAAAACGGGCACGCGGCGGGACAGGAGGTTTTCCACTTGCACGTTCACGTTGTCCCAAGGTACGAGGGGCAAAAATTGCCGAAGTTCACCGAAATCCCTAACGCAAGTAGAGAGCAGCTGGAGAAAACGGCAGAACGCCTAAGAGCACAGTTCAGGACTTAAAAGGAAGAGATTTTTTCATTCAGTTAATTAGCTCGCTGAACGGAACAGTTTTGCCCTCAACACAAAACCCAACGCCAAGGTGAAAAGAGACAAACCCCAAACCGTGACGTTCCCGACAGGAGAATCAACATCAATCTGGGCAGAGCTAAAACTCGTACCGTGGAGCAAGTTGATAGAGAATTCTTTGGGAATGGCAAAAGAAAGGAGCAGGACCAGACCAATGACCACAACCAAAAAATCAAGCCGCCCCTTCAGAGGAGTCAACCTCGGATACAGAATCACCAACAAACCAGAAACAAAGGCAACATACCCGACGGGCAAATGGTAACCCCAGAGAAAGCCACTGATGTACGGCTCCACTCTCGAATGGTATGCCCCGAAGGGAACAAACAGCAACGATATAAGCTCTGCACCATATGCGAGCCGAAGGAACAAAAGTCCCATATGAGACCCATCCGCTTAAGCTGTATGGAAGACTGCGGATATATTGCTTTTCTCACACGAAACCACGTAGTAACAAGCCATCATATTTGGAGCCTAATAGAAATAGAATGCACGAACCTATAGAGGGAGGGGGTCTCAACCACCGAGCACAATAGTTCGAATCACTTCACTCTTTCAAGCCGCAACGTATTAAGCAGCAACAGCATCGTTACGCCATCGTCGCCTGAAGCAACCGTGAACCACAACGGCGTCAACCCAGCCAGCCCAAGCGCACCCAAAATTAATTTAATCACCAGCGAAGCAGCAATGTTCTGCTTGGCAATCGTCATCGTCTTCTCGCTTAATTTCATAAGGTAAGGCACCTGCGCCAACTCATCCTTCACTAAAACAACGTCCGCAGACTCTAACGCCACATCAACGCCAGCCGCACCCATAGCGATACCAACATCAGACGCAGCAAGCGCAGGAGCATCGTTGACGCCATCACCAACCATCGCCACCAACCCACCACGTTTGCCCTTCATCTCCTCAATACACTTCAGCTTATCTTCTGGAAAAAGCTCCGCGTAATACTCATCAATCTTCAACTGTTGCGCTGTCTCCTTTGCTATTTCTTTCCTGTCACCTGTCAACATCGCCGTTCTCACACCCCTCAACTTCAACGCTTCAACCGCCCGTTCAGCATCATCACGTACCTCGTCAACAACGCATACAGCCGCAAGCCCCATTTTGCCCACGGAAACACAAACTGCCGTATGAACATCGCCTTGAATGATCTCAAACGCTTGTTTACAATCACAACCCTGTTCCTCCATCAACTTCAAATTCCCCACAGCCACATGAACCCCATCGACAAAGCCCACAATCCCTTCACCAGGAATCTCCGTAACATCCGTCACCTTAAACTTGCCAAGGTCAATCCCACGTTCCAAAGCTTTCCGAACAATCGCCTTAGAAACAGGATGATTACTAAACTGGTCCAACGCAGCCGCATAAGCCAACGCCTCCAACTCAGCCCTTTCAACAGGACGAACTTCATGCACAGCAGGCTTACCCAAGGTTAAAGTTCCAGTTTTATCAAAAACCACCGTCTTAACCCGAGCCAACTTCTCAACGAAAACGCCACCTTTGATGATTACGCCTCGCTTTGCCGCAATCGTAATTGCCACAAAAACGGTTGCAGGAACCGAAACTATGAAAGCGCTCGGACACGAAACCACTAACAACATTAACGCCCTATACAACCAAACCTGAAAACTGTCACCCAACAAAAAAGGAAAACCAAAAGCCGTAAACGCAGCCAAAAAAATCACAACAGGCACATAAATCCGCGCAAACCGATTCACCAACGTCTCAATCGAAGCCTTACGTTTCCCAGACTCAACCACCAACTTCACAATTTTAGAAACCAACGTCTCCCCCGACTTCTTCGTCACCAACACACGAAGCACACCACCAGCATTCAAAGTCCCAGCAAAAACACAATCGCCAACACCTTTCAATACAGGCACCGATTCGCCCGTAACCAAAGCCTGATCCACCTGCGACGAACCCTCAACCACATTCCCATCCAAAGGAATCCGCTCACCAGGCTTTACCAGCAATATCATTCCGACTTCAACTTCGCCCACATTCACGCTGGTCTCGGAACCGTCAACCAACACACGAGCCTTATCAGGCATAAAACTCGACAACTTCTCCACAGTTCTGCGCGCACGGTCCTGAATGTAACCCTCAAAATACTCAGCTAACGAATAAAGAAACAAAACCGTAGCCGCCTCAAAAAACAACCCAAGATAAACCGCGCCCAAACCCGCAACCGCCATCAAAAACTCCACACTGAATCGCCTTTCAACCACAAGGTCCCGTAAACCAGCAAGACCAATGTAGATTGCAGTCGTGACCACGACGACAAAAAACAAGCCATCAGCCAATGAAGCCAAATTAACAAGCGGCACAACGAAACCGAAAGGCAACCCGCCAAAGACGAGGTATAGGAAACCGCCGACAACCATGGTTAAGCCTAACGCGAGAATCATTAAAATCAGAATTTTCTTGTTCTCGTGCGCGTCCGTTTCTTTAAGTTCAGGTTTTTCCTGACAACTCTTTTCCGCCATAACCTCTCAACCCTAAAGACACGTGAAACCGAATATTAACCTAATGTTAACTAACAACCACAACAATCGGATTTAACAGCCCAAACAATTATGGCTTAGGGCAGAAACTGCTTATACACAGGATGCCGCTTAAACCGCAAAGTCGTCTCCAAACGCTCAACAGTACCACTCGGCAAGCGCATACAAATAGAATGCACCACCGCACCTTCCGGGATCAAACGCACACCATCCAGCAACTCGCCTTTCGTGATGCCTGAAGCCGCAAAAACCAACTCTTTCCCACGCGCCAACTCATCCTCACAATAGGTCTTCTTAACATCCACACCCGCTTGCCGCAGCCTATCGAGCCTTTTCGCGTCATCTTTCTTGTCCTGCCAGACTTTAACCAGCATCGTTCCACCAAGACATTTTACCGCTGTCGCCGCAATCGTGGCTTCTGGTCCTGCACCTGCACCGACCAGCAGGTCAACGCCTGAATTCGATATGCAGCTGACGACTGCGCCTGCGATGTCGCCATCTGGGATGAGGATGATGCGTACTCCGAGTTTTCTCAGCGTCGCCAGCATTTCTGCATGCCTGTCGCGTTCGAGCATGATGACGGTGAAGTTGCCCAGCAGCAGGTTTTTCTCTTTTGCTACGGTGCGTACGATTTGTTCTAGGCTCATGTCTAGGGTAATTTTCCCTATGGAGTTGCCGTCTGTGGCGACTTTGAAGTAGTAACCATCATCAGGCAGCACTTGAAGACAATTAGTGGGTGCGCATGCTAGTGCGGATATGGCGTCTTTTCTGCCTTTGCTGGCTGCGGTTGTGCCGTCAACTGGGTCTACGACGAATTCGACTTTGGGTCCTCTGCCTGTGCCGACTTTTTCTCTAAGCGCAAACGCTGGTGCGTTGTCTTTGGGTCCTTCGCAGTTGATCACTTCGCCTTCTATGTCTGTTTGGGCGAGTGCTGCGCGTGAGAAGTCGACTGCTTTTTGGTCGATTAGGTCGCAGTTTCCTTGTCCGACGTGGAGTGCTGCGCCGACTGCGCCTGCGACTGTTATGCGTGTTAGTGAGGGCGCGAGTGCTCTGAGTGAGACCATATGATTGTTCTCCTGTTGGTGTTTGTTGTGGTTGTTCGGGTAATTAAAAGGTGTGTATGTTCGGGTTTGTTTGGAGGGTTGATGGTTATGGGATTAGCCATGTGCCGAGGTGTTGTCCGAAGTAGACGATGAGGGTGAAGACGATGAGTCTTGGGACGAAGCTGATTAGGATGAATTTGGCTATGTGCGTTTTGACTAATCCGCAGATGAATGCAAGCAGTTCCACTGGCAAGACTGGTGTTAAGCCGAAGATTATGAAGAGTGCTATTCCCCATTTGTTCCACACTCGGTTGATGTCTTCCAGGTGGTCGGGGGAGAATTTTTTGGCGACGTATGGCCTTCCGAGTTTGTATGCTAGGGCGTAGTTTATGGTCATGCCTATGGTGAAGCCGACTGAAGCGACGATTACTAGTTGGATTGGGTTTACGCCGAAGAGGGCTGCTGCTGCGACGAGTGCTGGGCTTCCCAAGGGGATTATTGTTCCAGCGAGTATTGTTGCGAGGAAGATGCCTGCTAAGCCGTAGTTAATGAAGAAGGTTTCCATGTTGCTGAAGAGTGGGGTTGCTGCAACGTTGAAGATTTTTAGTAGCCAGAGGGTGATTAGGGCCGCTACGGTTAGGAGTATGCCTAGCTTTATGCTGGTTCTCACCCAAGAAGCTTTGAGCAGATCTCTGAAGCGAGTTTGTTTTGGTTGGCTTCCTGTGGTCATTCTTTTCACTGGCTGGCGCTGAAAAAAGGAATTGCGCTTCTAAAAGCCTTTATGCCGAAAACGCAGCTTTGATGGAAAACAAAGCATAACGATAATTGCCTGGACAAATGGTGCATACGTGCAGAGCATGATTCTTCATACATTCTCAGCAGAGTTCTTCCTATCTCGTGTTCACCATAGACAATACACCGTCAATTGTTTCGTTTTTATCGCCAGAGAATGAGACTTACACTGAGTCTGATATTCCTTTGAATTATACGGTTAACGAGCCAGTCTCGAAAATCTTTTTTGTGCTGGATGGGCAATGGAACGTGACGATTGCTGGAAACACCACACTCGCTGGATTATCTAACGGAGTGCATAACGTGACGGTTTACGCTTGGGATGATGTTGGAAATGTTGGCTCCTAAGAAACATTAACGTTTACAGTAGCACAGCCAGAGGGTTTCCCTGTTGTGCCTGTTGCTGCTGCTTCCGCTGCCTCAGTTGTAGCGGTAGGTGTTGGTTTGCTGATCTTTTTCAGGAAGCATAAGCGTCAAGCTCCCACTGCTCCTGCGAATCTCTGAAGAGGCTGAAGCAACAGTTATCCCTCTACTGTTTCCTGCAATGATTGGCTAACAGGCGCCAAATAATTTTGAGTTGAGCTGTTTATTTCAGTGAGACTTCGCGTTTGTTGGGATTTGGATAGTGAATTTTGTACCTTTGCCCTGTTGGCTTTCAAAGGTCACTGCGCCGTTTAGAGCTTCGGTCATGCGTTTGACGACGGATAATCCGAAGCCTTGTCCTCTGGATTTTGTTGTGAACAGTGGCATGAAGAGTTTTGGTTTGGCGTCTTCGGGTATGCCGACGCCTGTGTCTTGAACGGTTATGATGGTGTTGTTGTCTTTTGCGGTCGCGTTTATGGTTAGTCTGCCTCCATCGGGCATGGCTTGGACGGCGTTAGTGATTAGGTTGCCGAGTATGCGTTTCATGTAGGCTGGGTCTGTCGTGAGGGTTTGAGTTTCTTTTGCGATTTTGACTCTTCGTTTTATGTTGGTTGGTATTCCGTTTTTGATTATTAGGTCGCTTATTATGCCGTTGAGGTCGGTTTCCTCCACGTGTGGGTTGAGTGGTCTGGCATAGTCTTGGAGGTCTGCGACGATTTTGTTGATGTACTTGGTGTTCTTTTCAATCGCCGCCAAACTCTCTTGTAAGCTTGTCTTTGAATCATCTTGGGGCAGCGAATTCACATCGCCCTTCGCTAGGTAGACATCGCCGATTATTGCCTGCAGAGGATTGCGAATGTCGTGCCCCACCATGCCCGCTGTAGCGCCGATGGCTGCCAATCGCTCGGTGTCCTTCAGTTTTTCTAATCGTTCTTCTGCTAGTTGTTCCATTTGCTGGGCGTAGTCTTCAACTTGAGCGGTTCTTTCTTCAAGCAATCCTTGTACAAGCTTGCGTTCGGTAATGTCCTCAAATACAGCTGCGAAATAGCCTTTTCTTGGAGAATAGACTGAAATAGATAGCCACATGCTTAGAGGTTTGAAGAAGACTTCGAACTTTTCTTTTTTGCGTGTGAGTGCGACTCTTCCGTAAGTTTCAAAAAGTTCAGGATTGGCTTCTTTAATCCCAGGTATTGCCTGTGTTACTTTCTTTCCGACAACCAAGTCTCTTTTTAGGCCTGTTATGCTTTCGAAAGCATCATTGATTTGGAGATAAACAAAGTCAACAGGCTTGCCTGCCTCATCGAACATCATTTCGCAATAAGCAAAGCCATCCATCATGTTATCGAAAAGAGAACTGTATTCTTCCTCACTTTTCCTTAATGCCTCTTCAGCTTTCTTGCGTTCTAGAATTTCCCGTTCGAGTTCCGCTTTGGAGGCTGTCACGGTTTTCAAGTTTGCAGTCCCCTCAAATGTGCTAAATGACGTATCTACATCATCGTTTAAAAGCCATTTGCTTCCAAACCCAAAAGGCAAAGCCGAAACGAAAAGCAGTAAAATTCAGGTCAGAATCCAACACCGAAGGCTCAAATATTCAAAAACTTTTAAACCTAACCACCCTGAAATATAACCACCAGCAGCAGTGAAAAACTTGGCTTCATCTTACCACTACATGCAGCTTCCACGAGAAGTCATCGTTGGAAAAGGCACCCTAAACCGCGTAGCCGAAGTCACACAAAGACTAGGCTTCACAGGCTCCGCCCTGATTATAGCTGGACAAAAAAGCTGCGAAGTCGCAGGACAAAAAGTCCGCAACCAACTCCAACAAACAGGCATGAACGTGGACACGATCCTCGTGGAAACCGTCACCATGAAAGACATCTCAGCAGTCGAAGACAGAATCAAAATCTGGAAACCACGAATAATCTTCGCCGTCGGCGGAGGAACAAAAATAGACGCAGCCAAACTAAGCTCAGCCCGACAGCACGTGCCCTTTATCAGCGTCCCCACCACAGTCTCCCATGACGGAATCGCCGGCCCCTTCGCCTCTATCAAAGGCTTGGACAAGCCTTACTCCGCACTGGCACAGGCGCCTCTAGCCATAATAGCCGACACCGAAGTCATAGCCCAAGCACCCTGGCGCAGCGTCATTAGCGGCTGCGGAGACGTCATCTCAAAATTCACCGCTGTCAAAGACTGGCAACTAGCACACGCAGAAAAAAACGAGTACTACGGCGAATACGCCGCCAGCCTTGCGCTAATGAGCGCCAAACTGGTTACACAAAACGCCAAACAAATCCACCCAGGCAACGAAGAAGGCCTACGCGTGCTCCTCGAAGCACTAATCAGCTGCGGAGTAGCCATGAGTATCGCAGGAAGCAGCCGACCGTGCAGCGGCTCCGAACATCTCTTCAGCCACGCACTCGACATGATAAACAGTTCACACGCCATGCACGGCGAACAATGCGGAGTCGGCGCCATAATGATAGCTTACCTCCACGGCGCAAACTGGAAAAGAATAAAAGAAACACTCAAACGAATCAAGGCGCCAACCACAGCCGCTGAACTCCAAACCAAAGACGAAGACGTAGTCAAAGCATTACAGATGGCTGCAACAATAAGACCCGAAAGGTACACGATATTGCACAAGCTAAACCTAAACCGTGACGCATGCGAAAAAGTGGCAAAAAACACAGGAGTAACAAACTAACCCGCGGCAAGGTCACGTCGGCATTTCAGGCTGCAATAACCCAACTTGGTTACCTTCAGGATCCAACGCAACAGCAATCCATCCAACCGTGGGCACCTGCTGTTTCGGCACAAGGATTCTCCCGCCCAACTTCTCCACCTTCGCAACGTACTCGTCTATGGATTCTATCGTGATGTAATTTACTGGTTTAGCCCCCTTCCACTCTGGGGTCCTCTTGTACATGCCGCCGTTAACGCCTGGCTTCAGCGGCATACCCTTCTCGTCAGTAGGCACCGTGTGAATCAACCAATACTCCGAGGGCATCATGACGCGTATGATTTTCCACCCGAAAAGCTCCTCGTAGAACTTTTTCATTTTCTCAACGTCGTCCGCTGGAATCTCGAAATGTACAATCGTATGCTCCATTCCACACTTCACCTCCCTTCACTTATGGTTAGATTAAGAAATGCAGAAAACGCAATCTGCCAATAACCTGTGATTTAGAACAATTATTTATTTATTTGTTTTACAGCGGTTAACGAACCTTGAAAACCGTGGGCTTAAGCTTTCGTCTCTGCTTTCGGTGCTACCTTGAAAGCTTCGATGAACCGCACACACGTGATTTCAGGGAAGAACTTCTCAACGTCCAAAGAGAAGCCTCGCTTCGCCACTTGAACACCTTCCAAGTAGAAAGCTTCCTCAGGCATCTCCACCGTTAACGCCTTCTCCTCGAAGCAGAGTTTAAACTTCTCCGCTTCCGCAACTGAAATCCTCCTGTGAATCAGTGCTGCTGCCTTCTCTAGGTCCGTCTCAAGCTTCTTCTGGACTGTGACGTCGTAAACGAGGGTTCTGCCCGCTAGAGGCGCGTTAAAATCAAGCAGCACACGCCCTGCGCCGATAGAGCGGATAATGGCCATTTTTCCTCCATAATCAATCCGCATTCCAATGGTCGGGTTATGCACGTCTTTGGCGAAAAGCTGTTTCAGTGAAACCCGCCTTACTTTTTCGGGGTCACGGGGTCCAAATGCTTTGTCTGGCGAAACCTCCACGGTCGCTGGCTTACTCGGCTCCATGGCTAAGAAATTCTCATCAACAGCCTTAAGCATCCAGCCTTCACCGACGACGATCAGCTTCGGCTCGTAAACTTCTCCTTCCTTGTGAAGATGCTCCTTCTTCGAGGTTTCCTCGTATGTGGTGTCAAAAACCTCGTTTGTCTCCTTAACTTTCGCAGTGTAATCGACAAGTATGAAGTCGCCCTTTTGCAGTGCCATTTTCAATCAGCCTTACGAGTTCGACAAGTAGTTTCGGACGGTAATAAATACTTTCCCTCAGCTAGCCTACAGTGCTCGGAAACGGTAACCCCCTCCCTTCTATAAAGGCTGAACCATCTGAGG